>JAUBOH010000122.1:0-16129 GCA_036700145.1 Microcoleus occultus BM001215366 | reverse complement strand
TTGGGTGTATAGTAGAGGGGTCCCCACTCGCTGGGGAAACTAATTGAATGGAAACCAAAACCATATTTGGCTCTGTTATCTATATCGTCCCCACTCGCTGGGGAAACTAATTGAATGGAAACTTTGTTCAGTTGGTGTGGTCATTTTGGTGCTAAATGTAGTAGTCCCCACTCGCTGGGGAAACTAATTGAATGGAAACAATTGCAGGGCAAGGCGACATAGCTAAAATACCTAGCGTCCCCACTCGCTGGGGAAACTAATTGAATGGAAACATAAAAATTGAAGATTAAATCGATAAGCTTTGATTTGTCCCCACTCGCTGGGGAAACTAATTGAATGGAAACTCCGATAGGTCCTGCACTAGGGTGCCGATGACTGTATTGTCCCCACTCGCTGGGGAAACTAATTGAATGGAAACGCCGGGGTTATATAGCCGGGTTCCCGACACGGCATCGTCCCCACTCGCTGGGGAAACTAATTGAATGGAAACGCATCGGTAAGAATGTCGGACATAATGGCTGTTTTGTGTCCCCACTCGCTGGGGAAACTAATTGAATGGAAACCTAGCAAGGCATCCCGATGATTGTCCCATTCCACGTCATACATGGTCCCCACTCGCTGGGGAAACTAATTGAATGGAAACTCTAGAATCAAATCTAGGGGGCTTATTCGTGTCTACGTCCCCACTCGCTGGGGAAACTAATTGAATGGAAACCATATTTTAGCTTTTGTTCGGCTGACCATTCATGTCCCCACTCGCTGGGGAAACTAATTGAATGGAAACGACTCAAAGTAAGCCACGGTAGGATCGACGGCAGCTTTGTCCCCACTCGCTGGGGAAACTAATTGAATGGAAACAATTTATTTGCAAATTTGATGACACTATCAAGATCAAAGTCCCCACTCGCTGGGGAAACTAATTGAATGGAAACAAAGCAGGTATTCAACTTGAGAGTAAAATGTTTTGGCGTCCCCACTCGCTGGGGAAACTAATTGAATGGAAACAATTGATGATGATGATGATGACTCAATTACTTTGGGTCCCCACTCGCTGGGGAAACTAATTGAATGGAAACTTTAATCTTAACGATATAAAGTATTCGTTGTGTTCTAGAATGTCCCCACTCGCTGGGGAAACTAATTGAATGGAAACCATCATTTGAAGCTCTTGAGGAATATCCATCAGAATTATCTTCAAGTCCCCACTCGCTGGGGAAACTAATTGAATGGAAACCTAATGAAAATAGCCGCATACGTTGACAAGAAACCGTCCCCACTCGCTGGGGAAACTAATTGAATGGAAACAACAAGTTGATAGCAACTTCGTAATAAGCGATTTGTCCCCACTCGCTGGGGAAACTAATTGAATGGAAACTCAAGGATTGCTGCTAGGGATTGGTTCACCGACGCTCGAGTCCCCACTCGCTGGGGAAACTAATTGAATGGAAACGTTAAACGGTGGAACGAATATCTTACTGTCTGCTGTCCCCACTCGCTGGGGAAACTAATTGAATGGAAACTTGTCGTTTTGGTCGAAATGGTCAACATTTAGCAACTTGTCCCCACTCGCTGGGGAAACTAATTGAATGGAAACAAATATTGAGTAAACGTACTGCGAAAACTCTCAAGTCCCCACTCGCTGGGGAAATTAATTGAATGGAAACAAGCACTGCATAGCCTTGCTGCCATCCCAGTTCACCACACTCATTGTGAATGTAGCTAAATAGAAAAGCCCGGATAGCCTAATGGTCATAATCCGGGCTTTTTTGTCTCTACTTACTGGGGAAAAAGCTAAACAGTTGCTGTTAAAGTTTTGTTAGGCTTAAAACTTGTTGGTTAAGTCCTGCTAGCATGAAAAAGCGATCGCCACTCCGAGTACAGCGATCGCGATAAACACGGAAACCCCCTACCTCTCCACCTCCTTCAACCCATCCTCCAAAAGCATCCGCACTGCCGTGTCCACTTTCTTGCGCTCTGTCAGCAAGTGGCCAGCATCGTCAATCCTGTAGCGGGGGCGATCGAGCGCCCGCACTCTTTGCCTCGCCCACCCAGACTAACCTATCAACGAATCCCACGGCCGATTAGCAAAGCGCCGAATTGCCTCAATTGACTTTTGATTTGTTGCGATGCGACGCCAGAAGTCTATTTGCTTTTATAGCAAACCACTGAAACACAGTTTTGTTGCTCTAAAAATCCCACAATTTCAACAACTGGTTTAGCTTTCCGATGATTCTGCCTCATACTGTACCAAAATAAAATCATAATCTTGATATTTTCAACAATTTAATAATTTGTCATTCATCCAAGCTATATCCGATTCTGACAAAGCGGGAATTGGGGGGCGACTGTAATCAATTCTTAAGTCATAGCTTCCCCGATCGTAAATTTCGTCTAACAATGACTTTAGATCGATCGTTGGTTCTGGTTCACTAGCTTTTAATGGTACTGGGAACTCAGGAATTTTATCTCGCAAATTAAAACTATAAAGTTGAGCCTTTGGACGAGTTTCGCTATGACTCACCACGATTCGGTAGTGGCTTTGCTCAAAATCTCCAACCATTTCCATCGATTTCCCTTGGCGCAACAAATCGATTTCAACAAAATGAGTTGCGCTACCCAAAATCTTTAACCGCTTCGTTTCGTATTGCAACCGCCCGATTCCTACCTGCTTATTTTTGGGAGAAAGCACCTCAATGATGGTCACGACTTCCTCGGTTTCCACAGCATGAATTTCTAGGTATGCTTCTGTCAAAGTCTCTGGTATTGGTAGCAATACTTCTGTAGGCTGCGTTTTTACAGCAACCGCAAGATTGGATGCCGGAGATTGCGCTCCTGATGGTGAATTTTGTACCGAGATATCCGGTACACCTACTAGCAAAGTCACATCTTCGTTTACCTCGTATACGCGCTCTTCAATGGCGACAATGTACTTCGGGCGCAGCTTAGGGCCGAGGTCATTGGCGATCGCGGTAATTAACCGATGGTGGATTCCCGCCCACAGGGAAGGATGCTCTAAATAGGGATTCATACCCGGAAAGGGATTAGTCATAAAAAAAACTCTTATTCGTGCTGATGCAATTATACCAAATGCTTACAATTTTGTTGATCCAAAAATCTAAGAAAATCAGCACTTACAGAATTACTCAATAATTAATCCTGCTTTTCTGAAGCCGGAAACTAAAAGTGTTAACACTCGTTCGGCTCTTAAATTTTTTCAGTTTAATGTGGTTTTACTTTACAAAACTTTGTCAAATTGATAGCTACAAAAATCAAACTAAAACTATTTTTTGTGTGATAAAGTAATCCCATACAGCTATTGAACTACTACCCATGCTAACAGCAGCTTTAGCGGCTAAATTGATTCGACAAATCTTAGTCGATCACAACTTCTGGCCGACATCTGAATCGGATTCACCTTTGAAGGTTACTCGATCGAAAACTGCCTTAACCGATACTGCAATTCTCGCCCGCGATGCCTCTATGCGGCGAACTGCGGTAGGGGACGTAACCCCGCCTTACAAAGCTCCTGAGCGCCGAATTGAATGCAAGACACTCGACCAAACATTCAAGCCCTTGGTAGCTTCAGCTTTGACTGAAGTACAAACAGTAGCTTTGTCTGTGCAGAGCGGTAGTGCAGAATTGGAGATGCTGGAAATGCCGATCGAACAATCGGAATTTTTGGTACAGCTCTACAGTGCTTTCAAACAACTGGCAAATCACAAAGTCTGCTATGTCGTAGACGGCAATGCTACTAGCTCAGATGCTTATACTGGGCTATTCATTACTGGAGAAAGCAGTGACGGCGAGGTGATTGTCGCTCAAACTTTGCTCGTTCAAACCTGATAATTAATCCCGTTTGTTAGGCGCATCCATTGTCTAATAAACGGGATTAATCTCACTACTTTTTACTTTTTTTCATGAAAACTATGCTAACAGCAGCTTTGACATTAAAGCTTCTTCGCTCCATTCTTGTTGATTACAACTATTGGCCGAGCGATGGTGATTCACCCTTAAGTATCAGTCGCCACAAGCGGAAACTGACTGAAGAAACGATTCTTTCTCGTGATGCTGCTGCTAGACGCGCTTCGGAGAAAGACTCAAACAACAGTGTGCTTTACAAGCCGCCAAAACGTCGCATTGAAGTCAAGACACTCGACGAAACATTCAAGCCTTTAGTAATTGATGCATTGGCGGTGGTGCAATCAATAGCTCAAGAAATTGAAGATGGATTAGGTGAGTTAGAGCTTTTACAACTACCGATCGAAAAATCCGAGTTTTTCATTCAGCTCTACAGTGCTTTTAATCAGTCAACAAATCCCAAGGTCTATTACGTTTTCGATGTTGATGGCGTGGTTCCTAATCCTTATATTGGGCTGTATATCACTGGTGAATCTAGCGACGGCGTAGTAATCGCCCAAACATTGATTCAAAACGATACTTAATTCCGCTAACTTTGCTCTCCAACCAATAAATTAAGGATAATCAAACCCATGCCAGTAATAATTATTTCCCCCGTAGCAGGGGAAATCATACAAACAAACATAGTTCCTCAAACTGTGCGAGTCGTAGCAATTACCGACAGTAACCTAAACACCGACGTTCGGTTTAAACTGAATGGTTCGATCGCAGGTATCGACACATCAGCAACAACCATCAACGTTAACGGCACTCCGCAGTATCAATATCAGTTTAATATTCCTGTTTCAGCAGCAGGGATTCAGTCGATCGAAGTTGAGGATATCAATCAGTCAACGGTTCCGGTAACAGTGCGATCGACCGCTCAAGTTAGCTTTGAATTGAAACTCAACGAACCGACAATAACTCTCGCTAAAACTGCCACAACTCTTTCACCAAACTTGGTGACAGCAACTATTGCTAATAGACCAACAGGTTCCTCAGTTCGTTTTACGCTGAATGGGAACGTTATCAAACAAGACAACAGTGTTCCTTTCAACGTTTCTGTTACTGAAGCCGGCGAACTTAAAGCTGATTTGATTGTTGATGGCGTTGTTCGTAAAACTGCTACTTTGAATGTTGCACCTACGCCAACTCCGGCACCGACTCCCACACCAACTCCCACACCAACTCCTGCTCCCCCTTTAAAAGGGGACAAGGGTGAACCGGGAGAGCAAGGCCCTCAAGGTGAGCCAGGAATTCCGGGCCCCAAAGGTGACAAAGGTGACAAAGGTGATATCGGAGACGAAGGTTTTCCCGGTGTCAGAGGTGACGTTGGAATTCCAGGTGCAGCGGGAGAAAAAGGTGACGTTGGCGCTCGAGGTTTACCTGGTGAGAAAGGTGAAAAGGGCGATCGAGGTGAGAAAGGTGAAACTGGTGCAACTGGCGCTGCGGGAGAGCGTGGTCTACCCGGAGAGCGTGGGATTACGGGCGATCGAGGTTTGCCGGGCGCCAACGGTGAACGCGGTTTGCCGGGTGAGCGTGGGATTACGGGCGCAACGGGTACAACAGGTGCTCAAGGACTTACAGGTGAACGCGGTTTGCCGGGAGAGCGTGGGATTACTGGCGATCGAGGTTTACCGGGCCCTAAAGGTGACATAGGCTCGATCGGACTTACTGGTGCTGTTGGTGCTGTTGGTTCCAAAGGTGACAAGGGCGACAAGGGCGACAAGGGCGACACAGGTTCGATCGGACTTACTGGTGCTCGGGGTGTCGCTGGTGCGGATGGCGCGATCGGACCTCGGGGTGTCGCTGGTGCAGTTGGAGAAAAAGGCGCAACAGGCGATCGAGGACTTCAAGGACTTCAAGGACTTCAAGGATTATCTGCACCAGTGCCTTCTTGGTCTCCCTGGGTTTCAGTGCCGGTGATTCCTTCGTCACAGGTCTCCTTCAGCACAAATAAAGAAGCTGTTCTCAGATACAGAAAAAGAGAAGGCTTGGTTCAACTATTAGTTGATATGACGCTGACAAGCTTTGACAAAAGTGCAGTAATTGCTCAAATACCGCCACAAAATCTCAGTTTGTGGCTGGCGGGTTACGGATTTCACCACCCGATTACTTTTTGGGTACCCGCAGTTATTTCAGCCGGAAGCTGGCTACCTGCCATCTTCACCATAGATAGAGCTGGAACTGTCCAGGTGCAAGCACCGGTGACTTTTAGTGGTGTGGCTGCTCACCTAAAACTTAGTACGGTTCTTGTTGAAACTCCTCAATAAAAATCCCTATCCAAACAATATGCTTCCACAATTAGCAAACGTTTACAATCCCACAAAAGTTTACCCGAATTCTCAGTGGCTTGCCAGCCCCAAACTTGACGGTATTCGATGCTTGTACTATTCACCAGAACGGGGTTTGACCAGTCGCAGTCAAAGACTCCGTTATGTTGGCTTTGGAGAAATTGAGCAGATTTGTGAGTCACTGCGTATCAACAATAATCTGTCATTCTTGGATGGTGAGTTGTACATTCCAGGCGAAAAGTTTGACATAATTTCTGGGATTGTTCGAGATACCAAAGATTACGATGTCAGTGCAAAAGCCAGAGTTGAGTTTCGGATATTTGCTGTTGGTTCGATCGCAAATCCAAACATGGACGCTGGGGCAATGCTCGATTTGATGGAAGCAAAGCTGCCGACGATCGGACGAGTGCTTCATCTGGATCATTCAATAATCGGCAACACACCGATTGCTATTCAAGCTGAAACAGAACAGGTGAGAATTGATGGTCGCAGCGACGAGGGGATTATGTTGCGAAGTCCAACGTCTGTCTATGCGGGAGGTCGATCGAACAATCTCCTAAAAGTTAAAAACTTCGTCAGAAGCAACTTTGTGATTGTCGGCTTTAACAGAGGAACTGGTCAATTTTCCAATTCTCTAGGCAATCTGCTGGTTCGGGGAATGGTTGACGGAATGGTAATCAATGGCAAAGTCGGGACTGGATTTAATGACGAGGAGCGGTTAGACATCTGGGCAAACCAGTCGAGTTATTTGGGGAAAGATATCGAGGTGATTTATCTCGGAATTACCCCAGCCCGTAGAAGTTTGAGGCATCCGATATTTTCTCGGTTCGCTTGATTGAAAGTCTCACAGAAAAAACCCCGATCGATGTCCAATCGGGGTTTTTAATATCAAATATCTACTACAACGGTTAAAGCATCGCTTCAACCAGTGCATCCAATTAAGCTTATCCTCACCCAACGATTCCTGCAAGTTCCGGAACTTTGCCTGCCAATTTCCATCCTGTTGCAGGCGAATAAACTGGCGTGGTTGCACTGACCCCCCAACCAGATAATTCGCTGGTGGCGACTTGGATAAATGAATCGTCAGGAGCTTTGATTTGCCAGAGAAGTTCGGGAACTTCGGACAGCAAATCTGCTGGGATTGGGGGAATCACCATTGATGGAGGCATTAAATCTGCTGGAATTGGAGGAATCTCGATCGCTACCGTCACAGGGATTGAAGATTCAACAACAGGAACAGGTACAACAGCATTTGGATCGGGCTGAATTGAAGCCAAAAAGCTTTTGGCAAAAGTCAGCTTTGCTTTGCGAGATGCTTTGATAGTTATGCTTTCTCCGGTTTTCGGGTTTCGCCCCGGACGTTCGGGTCTGTCTGTCGCCTTGAAAGTTCCCAATCCTTCAAGTTTTGCTTCTTCCCCGTTGCGGAGGTTCGTTGACAGAAAGGTTGTTGCGGAATTCATCACCGCTGCGATCGTACTTTCCGCAAATCCGGTAGAGCTTTTTACGTAGTCGATTAAAGTTGTCATAATTGATGAGAGACTAATGAATAATTTAATTATCTACTGTCTCAGCAAAAATCGTCAACTAATTGGTGAGTTTTATGATTGAATTTATGGAAGAAATGCTCAAGCACCACGAAATCCAAGAAATCCACGAAAGAAGAGCAGATAAAGGGGTTGAAGAAGGAACATGGTATCAAGTCTGGAACATTTGGGATTATATCGTGGCAAGGAGAGACGAAGACTATGCCGAAAATGGTGTGGTGCATTTGATTAGTGCTAAAGACACCTATAGATATCCCAATTACACTTTTGATACTTACGAAGAAGCTGTGCAATTTGCTTATTGCCATGAGCAAACTGCCCAACACGCAGCAGACGCTGAACAATTGGAAGGATTTGCCAGAGACGCTGCAAAACGTCAGACCAATAACCCTGAGTTTTTCTGATTTAGCTGATTAAAAAGGTGAGAACAAAATCTCCCTAAAACTGCTAGGAGTGTATCTGAGTCTAGCTCTTACTGAAATACCAAGGGTAAGAGCTTCACAGTTTAGAGCCAATACTCCTAGAATCATAGGCTCTAAAATTGAGCCTAAAAGAACAGAGACCAAAAGTCGATCGACCATAGTGCCATTTTTACCTGGTACTTGAATAACGCTTACAGATAAACGAGCTTCATATTCACCGGGAAGAAATAAGATAGGGATTGGGTAAGAGTTTATAGGAATAATCACATACCATTTGTGACTTGCGCCTATGACTGTAACATCAACCGTGCTTAAACTCCAGATGTTTTTTGATTGGTTAAAAACAGAGATTATTTCGGCATTAATAACCTGACCATATTCGATCGAGCTGCTATTTCTAGGAGCAATTCCGGCGCTAGTCCAGCTTAATCCGTTCTTCACCTTGACTTTTATAGTATCTTCTTTCTGAATCACCTGTTTTACTCTCTGATGTGGACGTTGATAAGAAGTTATGAGAGAGCCATCTTTTCTGAGATAGACGAACTGGTTAGGTTCTAGGAGACGATCGAGCAGAAGAACATTCCCTAAAGTAAAGATTTGACCGTCACGAATAAAGGCGTAGACAGTTCCATCATTATCAACAAAATCTATACCTGATAGTCTCAAAGCTATTGCTCCAGCAGGATTGACCATGACAGGTCTACCTTTTGAGTCTGGGTCAGGCACTGAGCTTCGTCTTTCTACAAAGTCGTAAGTACCAAGCAATATAGCGTTTGTCTTCTGAGTAATTGGCAATCGTTCCCGAATACTGGGCAAATCATCATGCTGGAATCCATAGATAGAAAAGTCATACCTTTCTCTCAATAATTGCTCGGCGATGATGTCAGGGAATAACAAAAATGGGAAGCTTGCTTTGCCTAGTGCATGGTCGATCGTAGGTCTTTCATTATGTGCCACCCACCAGTAAGCAGTCGCCCAACTTAAAAGTTTTTGGGCTGCTTCATCTTCAGAAAGTTGGCTTTTCTTCAAGCGGTCTTCTAAGTCTTTCCGCACTTCCTTAACGTGCTTCATTAGTCTACTAATTGCGCTGTTTTCATCCTTATTGGAGATTGCGATCGCTTCCACTAAACGTCGATAATATTGAGCCTGTTGTCGTCGAGCGAAATCAATTTGTTCTTGAGTGACCCTATTGTTTGCGATCGGATTCTTTCCGAATAGATTGCGGAATTTCTCGGAGTTCAAAGGTAGAGGTTTCGGCAGTCTTTCCGCCACATCTTTCCAGTGAGAATTAACTTCTCGAATCATGTGAGAAATGGGGTCAGGGTCGATCGTCTCAGCGCCAACGTTCATCAATCGGTTAAGGTAAGCTTCTCTATTTTTGTAATCGGTTTGCCACAGAGGTTTTTTCGCCCCTTCGTTCAAGATTTCCCCTACCAATGCCAGCGCTTTTGTATCTCTAGCAAGGTCATTTTTAAATCGATCGACTTCATCTTGCAAAGCTTGCGATAAAACTTCCAAAACAGTCCGGCCAGAGCCATCAGGAATCACAATGTTAGTCAATCCTTTAGCCTGAGCGTGCATAATCTGACTGGCAACTAAGCCTGTCAGATTATCCATCGATCGCAAAGCAACCTGTTTCAAAGTGTCTTGAATCGGTGACTTGGGTGCTTTGATGACTTTGGGGCGTGCGTAGCTGTCGGGGTCATCCTGCCACTTTTGAACCTCTGCTGCAACTAAAGGCAATTTGCCAGCAGCGATCGCATCTCCGTAGTCTCCATCAAAATCACCCCCCTGTCCGTAGGGAGCCTCGTTTAGCTCGCCAGTCCCTCCGAAGGTGACGTGACTGACAAAGAAAACGCCTTGATAGCTATCGTTTCCACCTTTCTTTACACAATCCCAAATTTGGATATCGCCCCAGTGCCTGACTGGGTAGCGAAATGTTATGTGTTTTCCGGCCCGAAGATGCTTGCAAGAAAATGTCATATCCGGCAAAGCATCGTCAGGCATCGCCATGTAGGAATTGAAATGAGTTGCGCCGTTTATGGCTAGCCGAGTCCATTTTTTCTTGAGGCTTCTTTTGATGGAATCAAGAACGTAGGGATGTTTTTCTAGAATTCTCGCTTTGTCGTTTTCTAGAATTAAATTCAGTACCGGAGCATAAGGCTCAGCATGGTCATCTGTCTCGTCTTCAGGGCTACCACTTGCCCAGACTTCTCTCAATTCGTTGAACCATTTATCAACTAGGTTCACGTCTACAAGTTCGGCTAAATCTCTCTCAGGTTTGAAGAGTTTAATCAAATCATAAATGTTACCGACGTTGATAGTTTCAACAATTTTCAAGCATTCCGATCGCACTGGTGGAATGACTTCTGCTTCGATAATGTCGATCGGAAACCATGACCAGATTTGTGTTCCGCCACTCGCTTTACGTTCTTGCGCCTCGCCCAGCACAGCGAGATTTATTCTATCAAAGCTATTCGGTCCCATCGCAGGTTTGAAAGTTTTAAAACATGACTCAGGCAGAATCAAGTCGTATCCGTTCATCTTGTTTGCTGGCAGTGGGGCGATCGTTCCCTTCCCCCAAATTCCTCTGACGCTTTCTGAGCCAGGAATACTTAATCGAAATTGAACAGGAACTTTATCATTATCTGTTGCTATTCCATCCAGTAATTCTACCAACAATGATGAGTTAATTTTTCCGTGAGCGTCGCCAGTCCCAAACTCATTTTCATAGTCATCATCGGGGCGGTTGTTGGTCAATTTCAAATCAGGAACAACCAGGATTTTGGCGTTATCGAGACAGAACAAAGCTTTGGATTCACTGAGACTGATTGAGCCGTAGTTAATCCGACCCATTGCACTTTTCTCAGGGGGAAAATAGAATTGTCCGACAGTTCCTTTTTCCTCTTTCCTTCTGGTGAATAGGAAGTGTCCGTGCTTGCGAGAACCGCCTGCTAAATCGAGAGAAAAGTTTTCATAGTCGTCTAGACGTTCTGTTCTGTCTACAGTTGAGTCTGTGGGGATTGCACAAATAGAAAACTCGGTGTCTGGATGCAACTGAGAAAGCATAATGTTTTTGTAGACAGCCTCACTTAACCTCGCTGTTGAGCTTCCATCAGGCTGAGTTTTGTGCATCCACTGTCTTTGCTTACCGTTCCACACGCCGAATTTACTGGTGGATTTGATGCGGATTAGTCGATCGCCATAAGCAGCCGAACCCAATGCTATTAGGTTGTAGGTAAAGATAAATCGTTCTTTCGGAACTTCAGGAGTTGGAGACATTTGTTAATTTCCTTCTTCAAAATCGTAGTAAAAAATATCGAGACTTCCATATTCGTCTTCGTTTATCGGGGAAGGTTTTTTAGCTTCTCTCTCAAAAACTTGGGCGAGTTTGTCTTCGGAACTAGAAAAAGAAATTGCATCTTGCGTCCCTGGAGAGTCATCGCCGTTACTAAACGCATAAAGTGAATTGGACTCATAAACAATAACTTTGTTACGTTCGGGGCCGGCGTTGGCTCGCTCGTTGGAAAATTCTACGGTTCGCTCTTTGGGAAAGTATTTAGGTTTGAAGTTAGGATCGATCGTACCGTCAGGCAACCGAGTTTTTTTCTGAACCCATCGGGCATTGTGAATCAGGGTTTTTAAACCCCTAGCATCGGCGGCTTTTTCGGCAATTGTATCTGCACCCTTCGCGCCACCGCTGACAAGGGTACAAGATGCGGGAAGGGCGTTGACGAATTGTTCGATCGCCATTCGGGCCCAGTTGCCCTTAAATTCTCGACTCCCCACAACAGCAACATGAGTGCCGGGGGGAACAGCAGCACCGTATTTAGCATGACGTTGGGGGTCATCGAATTCGGGGATTGGGTTAGGAAGTCCGATTCTTGGCAAACGGTAATAGGCAACTAACGCTTTACTACCTGCTGCTGCAATCAGTGCTCCTATTTCTGGATCTACTTCATCCCACTGAGCGAACAGATAGTTGAATTTGGAGGGATCGAAAGGTAAATCGGTTTCTACCCAACCCTCGGGAGCTTCATCAGGGAGTTTGCCGTGAACAATAACGTCGTGGTATTTCTCGCGGTATAAGTAGCGCTGAAGTTGACCATCAAATCCGACTTGAGGGCCGGCAATAACTCCCCCCGCACCGCGTACATGAATAACGGGATTTTTGGCTGGTTTACCGTTAAGTTTGAGATACCATTCTCGGTGTTTGTTATCTATCAAACTTTCAATTTCCAACTCGCTTCTGGGCGCTAAACCCTCAATCCATCTGAGTCCAATCATGCCCAATTGAAGTCGATCGTCTGAGTCTGTAGGTTCGTCCGGCGTTGAGTCCACGAGTCCCTCCTTAATCATCCATAGAGCTGCATTTCTGATTGTACTTCCGTGACAGGCAAGTGGTTTGCAGTGACAGACCAATTCTACACTTTTGCCACTAGCCAATCTTGTGGCTATTTTCTCGATCGCATTGTAGAATCCGCCACTGCCTAATTGAAGTTGTCGCCAACTTTCTCGGCGGAAACTGTCGATAACTTTCTCTCTACTGTTTTCCCCATCAATAATGAAGGGATTGTGAAGGGGCGATCGCATAATTTGTTGACTACCACCGCGCCCGATATAAACTCTTGTCAAATCAGGCGTGTGCCAAGCAGTTGATGATAGTCCTCTACTCCCAGAATCAGAAATGTTGCTGATGACGCAAAGTCCTACCGATTTTGCTGGTCTTTCAGGTTCTGGAGGCTGACCTATTGGCGGCTCTATCACTCCATCTTCACCTTCACCCGAATCATTATCAACGTCAGGAATTGTAACAATCCACGGCTCCTTGCCAGTGGCTCGGAAATATTCGATCGCCCGCTGCATAAATTTATCTGAGCCATTGGTTGATGCTAAAAAGTGATCAGATTCTTCAAGCATCTCGTTGACTGTGTTTTCCTCGCTTCCTACGTAGCGCGTGGGGTAAGGCTTGGTGGTATTTTCGGAAGTTTCGTAGATTAAAACTGAGGGATAATTACGAGATTTTAAATAAGTTGCTGCTAGCATATCGAATCCTGCACGATCGGTTAACAGGATTTCGCTGGCATTTTTGCGATCGGTAGTTTGCCGAAAAATCATCACTTTTTCGATTTCAGCTTTCTCAACAGATAATAGACTTTGGCTCCGTTCCATGCCAATCATGGAGAATATCAACGGTTTATCAGCGGCTGAAATTGGATCTACCATTCTGCCTGTGAGGTTGATTCGACGATCGCCTATCACCTCGCCCGCTGCGTGAAAGCACAGTCTTTCGTCGCCGTGCATCACTAATAAATCGCCATCGCCGAGCACGATGTTTGTGGTTAAAGTTCGATCGAGCTTCTTGAGTTCTGCCGGGGTAAGTCTTCCTGCTGCATCGACTTTTCCACCTATCAGGAATGTTCCTTGACCAAAAGTCAGACTAATTATCGGGGCTGTTTTGTTTCTTTCCGAAGTATCCTGATGGAACCCAAGTATTGGTTTATCAGGGCTATTCATGCTGGCAGTGTAAAAATTTATCAGCACGGTTTCCAGTCGAAACTCTGGATAAAATTGCTGACCTGCTTTCAGCATTATTTGGGCGATCGTAGGAGGAATTCGTGGCCATCTTCTGCCAGTCAATGGATTTATTTTGGTATAGCCTTCAGTCGAAAGCCAACCATATTTACCGCAACTGGTCATTTTGACCTTGATGTATCCCCGTCCCGCCCGTGCGTTGAAAGGAGGCGCTTTTTGAGCGACCGATTCTATTTCCCCCATCACTGCGTCTTTTTCAGACTCAGCGTATCCTCTGACTATGTGAATGGGCATAGTTTTCTCCTCCTAAACTGGTTTCCAGGCTCCTAATGGAATGCTGACAGAGTGTTTTTCCGCAAAGTCTTCCAAAGCTTTTTTAGCCTCAGTAGTATTCATCTTTTTCGGGGTATCTGTCGTTAAATTGAATCCTCCTTGCACTTCTGGTTTGCCATCTTCAACATCAATCCCGACCCCATAAATTTCTTCATATTCAACATTTGCTAAAGCTAGCAAGTCTTCTTTCATTGTAGCAAATTCTATTCTAGCGTCATCTGCATTTTGGATACTTGCGTAGGCAAATCCTGGGTATTTGTCATGTTCTGCTAATAAGTAGAAGTGTGAAAAAATGATTTTGTTCTTATGTTTCATAGCAGTAATAATGATTACCGCTGCTGCAATAATGGGGGCTGCGAAACTCATTACGTAAGCCCAACCGCTGATTCTCATTCCAGTAAATGCAAAGATTTTCGGTAATAAATCTTTGCCAATTTCAAGGGCTTGTGCTGCAATGTATCTTGCTGCTAATGTGCCAGCACTACCCACGTTTTTAAGTACGATCGCCGTGACAGTATTCGTCAAAGCTACCAGCAGTGCTGGCGGAATACTCAGTGCTTTTAGGAAGAAACTTCCTAGCAGCCAAGAAGCAATGCTAGTAACAATCGATATTGCACCTGCTACCGTAACAGCCCCACCAGGTCCGATCGGGATAATAGCGTTTAACACAGGTGGACGTGAATGAATTGAGACGATCGAATGCTTGTAGATTGAGTCGTAGCTTGCGGGACGGTACGACGTCATCGAGTAAGGATTTGACGCAATAATTACTGGTGGAGCCTTTGGAGTTTTGGGTGTTTTTGGAGGTTTTGGAGGTTTTGGAGGCGAAGGTCTGCCCATACCTGTTAAAGCTTTCTCAACCATGTTTAGCTTACCCTGAATGCTGCGTCTGGCATTGCCTTTAAGCGTTTCGAGCATTGCCTCAAATTCCGCTTTCTTTTCGAGAGCTTTTTCAATAGCCTCATTCTTCCATTTTTCCACTTCGCTTGCAGTCGAGTTGGCAGCGTCTGAATAAGCGATTGCTTGCTTACTCAATTCTGGTAAATTTAACGTTTCATTGTGCGCCATAACCGAGGCTTCATAGACAGCCTTTTCATTATCATTATCTACCAACTTGGCTAATTCGTTGTTAATTTTTACTGTGAAGTTTCTGTGGCGTTGGGTGTTAAATGCACGGTTAATTCCGTGCACTGTTTCGAGAAAAAGTAAACTCGAATCTGTAACTGTTTCGCTTAATTCTTTTGCTTCTGTCAGGATATCTCTAATCCCTTCAGTTTGTTCACTTTCCATGATGAATTTGATTTGTGGCAGATTCATGTACCAATCCTTTCCGCCCTGAATTCCTTCATTGACAGTATCGGCTATTTTGAGGATTTCCTTCCCAGCCCAGATGTTATCAGATATTTGGTTTCGTAAATAATCAAATTGACTCATCTTTTTCACCAATAGTGTTAACTGTTTGCTTTAATCTTTTTCCTGCTTTAAAGACGGGAATTATGGCATCTTCGATGTAAATTGATTCGCCAGTCTTCGGATTTCGGCAGTTTCTTCCCTTTTTTAAGGTGGATTTAAACTTTCCAAAATCAACTAGCAGAACTTCTTCACCATTAGCAACTGTTTCCCCGATTGTTTCAGTAATTCCATTTAAGACTAACGTTACTGTTTTTTGACTAATTCCCAGATTTTCCGAAACCGTTGCAATCAATTCTTGTTTGTTCATTGTTTTTATCGTAATGATGCCAGAAATTGAACTCGCATAAGTGCGATCGCAGCGCATTGAGGGACGATCGACCTTCCATACAAGCTCACGCATTCCCTACGCCCTGGTGTACGTGGCTCTATCCCTGCGCTTACGGGTGGTTGGTTGTACTTCCACCAGTGGTCAACACAGATTGCGTCCATCCACTGGGGAAACCCATTAAGTAGGCGCACACTTCCGGGTTGAGTTTCTGGGTACGAGACAAACGATTTTGCGATCGCAATGTGGTCTCTAATGTTGTCATTCCAGCAGCAGAAGTTTTGCCGTTCCCGGAGGCGTAGGTGTTCGGCGTAGGCAATGACAAACACTCTTTGCCTCTCGTGAGGCGCACCGAGCTCCGACGCG
>JAUBOH010000121.1:11665-16218 GCA_036700145.1 Microcoleus occultus BM001215366 | reverse complement strand
AGGTATGCCCACGGCGGCCACGGCGGCCACGGCGGCCACGGCGGCCACGGCGGCCATGAGTACCTCATATGAGAGCTCGAAAGGCTATATATTTCAAATTTCCCGATTCCCGATTCCTGAGTGCGTGAATATACGCAAACCAATATAATAACTTTATAATTGTATGTCTTGTGCAAGCCGAAAATTGCAGAACTTCTTTTTGCAAAACTACACATACTTACCGTAAAACTACCGACTTGCAGGCATTATTCAGCTTATTGTGAATTCCTGAATAGTCGCCAGAAAGCTCGATCGAGCCGCAATTGCTGCATCCTTTAAGCTATCTTTAAACTATCGCATTTGTCTCGGATGAGTATCACAGCGAACTGTAATAGTTCACTTAAAAAGTTTATGCTTAAAAAATAGGCTGAGGTTAAATATACAGTGCATCCGAAAGTAACCATGTCACACTGCAACCAATCCATCTGTCGATCGCGCAATCCCGGAGAAATGTGCGACACTGCTGCTAGCTTGCAGCTAAAAGCCGATCGGCTAACGGCAGAATTAAGCGACACCCGCGCGATGCTTCAAGCAGAAATCGATCGGCTAAAACTTGCTAACGAAACCCTGCACTGCGCCGTCAGTTGTGCCCCGATGTTCCTGTGGGCGATCGACTTTGACGGCAGGTTAACCCTTGCAGAAGGCAAAGGATTAGAAAATCTGGGACTCGAACCCGGTACAGCAGTCGGGAAGTCGATTTTTGAAGTTTACAGCCAGCCGGATATTTTAGAAAATATTGCCGGGGTACTAGCAGGAAACGATCGCACTTGGAATGCCAGAGAGGGGCATTTTATGCACGAAATTCGATCGGTAGCGCTGCGATCGGGCAGCGGCAAAGTTGTCGGGGCTGTCGGTGTTTCTACTGATATTACTGAGCGCGATCGAGCTTTCTTCACTCTGGAAACGGCAAATCAAGAATTAGAACAAAGACTTCAGCAGCAAGCGGCAGTCTTGAATGCCGCCCTTACCGAAAGCGAAAAAAAGTACCGCAACCTGGTAGAAACTTCTCAAGAATTGATTTGGTCGATCGACATTCAAGGCCTCTTGACTTTTGTCAATTCCGCCGCCAAACGCATCTACGGTTACGAACCGCCAGAAATGATCGGCCGCCGCTTTAGCGAGTTTTTGGTTCCCGAACAAAAAACCAGCCAAATAGAAATATTTGCCCAATTTTTAGCGAGAACCAGCATTCAGCCACAAACCGCTAATTCTCCTTACGAAACAGTACACATCCGCAAAGACGGTACTCCCGTCCACCTCCGCATCAACAGCATCGTCAACCAAGCTGAAAACGGCGTTGTTTTAGGTTTGTCGGGAACTGCTACAGATATTAGCGATCGCAAGCGATCGGAAAAAGCACTCCAAGAAGCTACAGACCAACTTCGCGCCGTCTTGGATGCCGTCCCCGGACTGATTTCTTGGATCGGTTCAGATTTGCGATATATTGGAGTCAACCAGCACTTAGCAACCTCGTTCAAACAATCTCCTGAAAGCTTTGTCGGTCAACAAATCAACTTTCTCGACAAAGGCTCGACTTTTGGAAAACTGATCCGAAAGTTTTTTGACAGTTCATCTCAGCAAACCTGGCAAGAAATAGACATAGAAATTAACGGCTGCGTCCGCAATTATTTAATAGTAGCTCAGAAATACCATCAGGGAACCGCAGCAGTTTCTGTAGGGATAGACATTAGCGATCGCAAACGGGCAGAAGCTCAAAAAACCCAATTGATCGCTTCTCTGCAAGAGTCGGAACGCAAATTTCGCAGCCTTTATGAAGCCACCAGCGACGCAGTAATGTTGCTGGACGAAAAAGAGTTTTTTGACTGCAACCCCGCTACTTTAAAAATATTTGGCTGTAGCAACAAACAAGAATTTTACGGCAAGCATCCCAGCGAATTTTCCCCGCCATTTCAGCCTAACGGACAAGATTCAGCCAGTTTAGCGACCCAGAGAATGAACGCAGCAATGCAAACAGGTAGCTGTCGGTTTGACTGGGTACACAAACGGCTCGACGGTTCCGAATTTTCCGCAGAAGTTCTGTTAAACGCAATGGAAATTAACGGACAAAAATTTCTCCAAGCAGTAGTGCGCGACATTACAGATCGCAAACGGGATGAGGAGCAAATAAAAGCATCCCTCGCCGAAAAAGAAGTCCTCCTCAAAGAAATTCACCACCGCGTCAAAAACAACCTCCAAGTAATTTCCAGTTTGCTCAAACTCCAGTCCCGATACATCCAAGACGATCGCGTTATTGAAATGCTCAAAGAAAGTCAAAACAGAGTCAGGTCAATGGCCCTGGTTCACGAACAATTATATCAATCCAAAGACTTGTCAGACATTGATTTTGCTGAATATATCCAAAATCTATCCCACAATTTATTTCAAGCTTATGAAATTTACGCAGAAGGCATTAAGTTAGAAACAAATATTGCGCCGTGTTCGCTAAATATTGATACTGCCGTTCCTTGCGGATTAATTATCAACGAGCTGGTGACAAATTCCCTAAAGTATGCTTTTACAGGACAAACTAAAGGTAAAATTAAAATAGATTTTAATCTAGATGATAACAGGGTTTGCGTGCTAGCCGTGAGCGACAGCGGAATTGGTTTTCCTCAAGACTTAGATTATCGCAATGCCCGAACTTTGGGTTTGCGGTTGGTCGGGTCTTTGGTCAAGCAAATTCGCGGAAAAATAGAACTGTTAGATGTTGCAGGTACAAAGTTTCAGATAACATTTCCCAAACCTAAATCTGACTCTGAGGAGACAAGTTGATGCCCCATAAAAAAATTCTGATAGTTGAGGACGAAAGCATCATTGCAGAAGATATTTCAGACAGTTTAATATCTCTAGGATATCAAATAACTGACATTGTTTATTCGGGAGAAGAAGCGATTCAATCAGTGACAGAACTGCGACCCGATTTAGTGTTGATGGATGTTAATTTGCAAGGAGAAATTGACGGCATTACAGCTGCAGAACAAATTAGCTCGCGCTTTCAAATCCCGGTAGTCTATCTGACAGCTTATGCTGACGAAAAAACTTTACGGCGCGTCAATTTGACCAAGCCTTTCGGCTATATTGTCAAACCATTTGAGGAAAAAAACTTGCACACAACTATTCAATTAGCTCTCCACCGACATCAGTACGATAGTTTGACAAATTTGCCAAATCGTTCGCTGTTGCGAGAGCAGCTAAATCAGCTATTAGACAAGCAAAAAGAATTGCCAGCGATCGTACCGATTATCACTCTCAGTTTAGATAGAATTAACCGGATCAATAGTACCTTGGGACACGATATCGGCGACTCCGTGCTTTGCATTATTGGTCAGCGACTGAGTAACTGTATGGAAAACATTAAGATTGTGGCTCGTTTGGAAGCTGCCGAATTTGCAATTGTTCTCGAACCAGTTGCCGAAAAACAGGATGCTGCCAAGATTGCTCAAAACATTTTAGATATTGTCGCTCAACCGATGAGTGTCAAAGGCTCGGAACTGTACGTGACGGCAAGTATCGGCATTTGTTTATCTCCGGGCGACGGTAGCGATGCAGATGAATTGCTGAAAAATGCTTATACAGCCATGTACGAGTCTCAGCAACAAAGTGGCAATAAATATCAATTTTATACGGCAAAAGTCGCTAATAGTTCCATCAATCAATTCACTCAAGAAACTTGTCTTCGCAATGCTTTAAAACGGTCGGAGTTTGAGGTTTACTATGAGCCGCAAATAGCAATCAAAACCGGAAAAATTATTGGTGCTGAGGCTTTGGTGCGCTGGAACCATCCAGAAAGGGGAAGAGTTTCGCCGGGTGAATTTATTCCAATGGCTGAAGAAATGGGCTTGATTACACCGCTGGGCGAATGGGTGTTAGAGACTGCTTGCAGGCAAACTAAAGCTTGGCAAACACAGGGTTTGCCTCTGCTGCGGGTAGCGGTGAACCTGTCAGCCCGCCAGTTTGAATCGAAAAATTTGACGGAGAGAGTCATCGAGATATTGAGAGAAACTAATCTCGATCCTAAATATCTGGAATTAGAGTTGACGGAAGGTTTGATTTTGCAAGATGAAGCGACAGCAACTGGAGCTTTTACGGTGTGGAGAAATATGGGAATTAGGATAGCAATTGATGATTTTGGAACGGGATATTCTTCTCTGAGTTATCCGAAACGCTTTGCGTTTGATGCGCTCAAAATTGACAAGAGTTTTATTCGCGATATTGCAGACGATCGCCAAAATGCAGCGATTACCATAGCGATTATTCAAATGGCACACTCGATGAACCTGACTGTGATTGCTGAGGGAGTAGAAAATCAGCGGGAACTTGCTTTTTTGTGCGCGCACGAATGCGATGAAATTCAAGGTCATTTTTTCAGTCAGGCTGTGCCGCGGGCTGAGTTTGAAGCGCTGCTAAAAAGCGATAAGTGCTGGGATTTATAGTATTCGGCAATAAAAACAAGATTTTTAATGTTTGTAGTGAGGACTAAAGTCCTCTGATTTTTATGAGGACTAAAGTCCTCA
>JAUBOH010000121.1:0-11565 GCA_036700145.1 Microcoleus occultus BM001215366 | reverse complement strand
GAGGACTAAAGTCCTCTGATTTTTATGAGGACTAAAGTCCTCACTACAAACTAATTCAAAAGATGCGATCGATCGACCAACCAGCGGCCCAGCCACAGCCCGAAACCGGAAGTAGTAACTAGCAGCATAAAGGTGTAGAGTCCGCCCCCAGTGGCGATCGACCTTTCTGCAGCTACCATCCGCGCCACAACTCCCGCAATCACCCCGATCGCCGCCCAAGCCCCGTAAACAGTCTTAGACCCGGCGATGCCCAAGGCGGTCGCGATCGCCCCCGAACCAGCCCCGGCCAAAACCCCCGCCCACGCCCCCATCAAGACCCCGATCGCGCCTCCGATCCCGACCGGGCCCCCAGAATTCACGCCTAGTTCCGCCCCCAGCCCGCACGTCAAGCCGACAATCGCCCAACACACCGCCGCTACCAACGCCTTCACCCAATTCCCAGAAGCAGTTCCAGCCATCAATCCCACCACTGTCGCCACTCCACCCGCCCCCAAAACTACAGCCACGGCCCGAGACTGAGCCTCGGAACTGGCGATCGCCCCCAAACCCGCTCCAACTGCCGCCCAGACAGCCGCAGTTACCGTTCCTCCAGCCTGAAAACCGGCGATCGACCCCCCCACCGCCCCAGCCGAAACCAACGCCGCCAGCCACACTCTAGGCGTTGCCGAACCCTCCGCCAGCAAAATCGCGGCCCACAGCCAATCTGCACCGCAGATTAAAGTCCACATCCACAGCGGCGCGGCTGATACCGTCAAAATCCAACCAGTCAAAGCGTAACTCGCCACGGCGATTAACAGCGGGCTCCAAGGAAAGCTTGAATAGTGTTGAGATGGCCTCCGTTTTGAGTATTGAGTTGAAAATTCTTTTTTCCTTTTCGGGGTAAGCTTTGGATAGTTTTGAAATAGGCGCGCTTCCCTCGCAACGCTGCGCCCCGGTTGCTTTTTTCCCCGCCGCACTTGGCGATTTTGAGCTGTAAATCGTTTCTGGTTTTTCGGGTTTTTTTGAGTGGGAATTTTTTTCGAGGCTGATGAAGGGCGGGCTTGACTGCGCCCGGAACCGCCTCTGTTGGCTGATTTTCCAGAACGCCTTCTCAGGGGCTTGTCCGGCGGGGAGGGCGGCTGCTGCTGAAACTGTTTGTCGATCGACCTCGGTTCCGGCGGACTCAGAAACAACACCAACTGTTCGTAAGCTTGATTGATTTCTGTTAATCTTTGTTGAGCTTTTTGTTGCAGGCGGTCGTTGTGTGCAAACCGATCGGGATGCCACACAAACGCTAAATCCCTGTAAGCGTGCTTAATTTCTTCTAAGGAAGCTCCAGGCTCAATTTCGAGGAGTTCGTAGCATCGATTAATGTCAGCCATAACTTCGATCGGCTGGTGCTAATAAATTGGCGATCGCACTTAACATCTTGTACCATTGTGAGCCAAGCTGCACAATAGGCAGATCGCAAGTCAACCTCTCTCAAGTCTGCGGGTCATCCTTGGGGTCGATCGATGCAGACTGACAACTGAGTACAATGATAAAATCCTTTCGTGCGATCGCCATCTGTGTCAGTGTCCGAAAATCAAGCTCCCATCTTCATCTTAGTTGACGGCCACTCCCTGGCCTTTCGCTCCTACTTCGCCTTCGCCAAAAGCCGAGACGGAGGTTTGCGAACTACGACGGGCATTCCCACCAGCGTCTGTTTTGGCTTTCTCAAGTCGCTGCTGGAAGTAATGGCGGCCCACGACCCCCAGTACATGGCGATCGCCTTTGACCTCGCCACACCCACTTTTCGCCACGAAGCAGACGACACCTACAAAGCCGGTCGAGCCGAAACACCGGAAGATTTTAAGCCGGATCTCAAAAACCTGCAAGAACTCCTCGGCTATTTAAATTTACCAGCCATCACGGCTCCGGGCTACGAGGCGGACGATGTTTTGGGAACTTTGGCCAAAAAAGCCAGCGCGGCGGGTTATCGGGTCAAAATCCTCACGGGCGATCGAGATTTGTTTCAATTAGTAGACACTCCAAAACAAATCGGCGTATTGTATTTGAGTACGGATGAATTAAGGCGATCGGGAAAAGGCAAATCCCAAGAATTCGGCCCGGAAGCAGTCAAAGAAAAACTCGGCATATTGCCAGAACAAGTAATCGATTACAAAGCCCTCTGCGGCGACAAATCCGACAACATACCCGGAGTCAAAGGCATCGGCGACAAAACCGCCCTGCAATTATTGGAAGCTTACAATTCCCTCGACGGCATCTATGCAGCCATCGACGAAATTAAAGGCGCAACTAAGAAAAAGTTAGAAGAAGGCAAAGAAGCAGCTTATCATTCTCAGCGCATGGCGACAATTATTCAAGAAGTGCCATTAGAAATCAACTTAGAAGATTGCCAGTTGATAGGTTTTGACGAAGCAGCCTTAATTCCGATGCTAGAAAAGTTGGAATTTAAAACATTTTTAACCAAAGTTAAACAAATTCAAAAGCGTTTTGGCGGCACAGAAGAGAAGGAAGAAGTAATAAGTCAGCAGGAAGAAGTAGAAGCAACCAAAGAAGTTACAATCTCCGAACAGCCAAGTAACGCCGATAATTCAATTAATGTTAAGGCTGCAACTTCTGAAAGTTCAGAAGCCGACGACTTGTGGTTTTTTAGTCCCGCAGAAACTCAAGCCGCCCAGCAAGCAAACCAATTACCAATCAAACCCCGCATAATTCAAACAACAGAACAATTAAACGAATTAGTTCAACTGCTAGAAACCTTCACCGACAAAGCCTCACCCGTGGCGTGGGATACCGAAACCACCGCCCTCGAACCGCGAGACGCCGAATTAGTCGGAATCGGCTGTTGTTGGGGAATCGGCGAACAAGATTTAGCATATATTGCGATCGGGCACAAAACGGGCAAAAACTTGGACAAAGCCGCGGTTTTAAACGCTTTGCGCCCGATTTTGGAGAGTGAGAATTATCCCAAGGCGCTGCAAAATGCTAAATTCGATCGATCGATCCTGCGCTGTCAAGGAATCAAACTAGCAGGAGTCGTCTTCGACACGATGTTAGCCAGTTACGTACTCAATCCCGAAACTAGCCACAGCCTCAGCGAATTGTCAAGGCACTACTTAGGCATTGTAGCCAAAAGTTACAAAGAATTAGTCACAAAAAACAAAACAATTGCTGACATCAGCATTGGAGAAGTTGCTAACTACTGCGGGATGGACGTTCACACCACATTTCAGTTAGTAGGGAAACTGAGAGCCGAATTGGATAAAGCTGATGAAGCCAATTTCTCCGATAAATCTTTGCACCAGTTGCTGCTAAAAGTAGAACAGCCATTAGAACCGATTTTAGCAGAAATGGAATACTGCGGAATTCGGATTAATTCAGATTATCTCAAGACACTTTCGCAGCAGCTCGAAAAGAGCTTAGCGGAAATAGAAACAAAAACTTATCAAGCAGCGGGGAGAAAGTTCAACTTAGGTTCGCCCAAACAACTCAGCGAAATCTTGTTAGAAAAAATCCCCGATGAATTTCAAAAAAAGTCTCGCAAAACCAAAACAGGATACTCTACCGACGCTGCTGTTTTGGATAAATTGCAAGGAGACCATCCGATTGTAGACGATTTGTTAGAACACCGCACATTATCCAAGTTAAAATCAACTTATGTCGATGCTTTGCCGCAGTTAGTTCGTGCGGATACCGGGCGAGTGCATACAGATTTCAATCAAGCTGCAACTGGTACGGGAAGGCTTTCTTCTTCCAATCCAAATTTGCAAAATATTCCGATTCGTACCGAATTTTCGCGGCAAATTCGCAAGGCATTTTTACCCGAAGCAGGTTGGCTGATGGTGTCGGCTGACTATTCTCAAATCGAACTGCGGATTTTAGCTCATTTGAGTCAAGAACCCGTGTTAATCGAAGCTTACCAAAACAACCGAGATGTGCATACTTTGACTGCTCAACTCTTATTTGAAAAAGAGGAAGTCACAGCGGATGAAAGACGGTTTGGCAAAACGATTAATTTTGGGGTAGTTTATGGTATGGGAGCGATCAAGTTTGGTCGATCGATGGGTAAGACTTCCAAAGATGGCAAAGAGTTTATTGCGAAATTCAACCAACGCTACAGCAAAGTCTTTGAATATTTGGAAAAAGTCAAAAAAGAGGCGATCGCCCTCGGCTACGTTACCACAATTCTCGGCCGCCGCCGTTACTTAAACTTCCAGAGCGATACACTCAGCGACTTAAAAGGCCGCAATCCCCAAGACATTCACTCCGACAGACTTAAATCTCTCAGCAGAGACGACGCCCAATCTTTGCGGGCCGCAGCCAACGCTCCCATTCAAGGTTCCAGTGCTGATATTATTAAACTTGCCATGATTGAGGTACAGAAAATTTTGCAAAACTATCAGGCGCGGCTGCTGCTGCAAGTTCACGATGAATTAATCTTTGAAGTACCTCCCGATGAATGGGAAGAATTGCAGCCGAAAATTAGAACTGCAATGGAAAATGCTCTGCCGCTTAGCGTACCGCTGACAGTTGACATTCACGCAGGGCAAAATTGGATGGAAACAAAATAAACAAATAGCAATATGAACCAAACCAAAATCAACATTTCCCCAAAAATGAAAAGCTTAAGTGCAGTCATTATGCTATTGTTACTATTCGGATGCCAACAAAAATTCGCCGCGAATAACTATGCTGTCAAACGCATCAGCGACGGCGACACTCTTGTCGCCAGCGATAGCGCTGGAAAGGAAATAAAAGTGCGTTTTGCTTGTGTAGATGCACCGGAAGTTGCCCACACAAATGCTGAAAAAAATAGCAAAGCATCAGCACTAAAAAATCAATTTAAGTGGGGAAATCAAGCGTTGCAAAGAACACAGCAGCTAGTTAAACAAGGAGGCGATCGGGTAGTTTTGACTGTCACCGATACTGACCGCTACGGTCGCAAAGTTAGCGAAGTTCGCTTACAAAACGGCACATTCGTGCAAGAAGTTTTGACCCGCGAAGGATTAGCAATGGTTTACCGCCCTTACTTAAAAAACTGCCCGAGTGCCAGTGTTCTCGAACAAGCAGAAGCTGAAGCTAAGAAAAATCGCCGCGGCGTTTGGGGAGACTCCAAGTTTGTCCCTGCTTGGGATTTTCGTAAGAAATGATTGAGTCATTGGTTATTGGTTATTTGTGAGGGTTTATCAATGCCAATTAGTGTAAACTTAACGTCAAACGTAATACCGATCTGGTGTTTGATGATTAGGGCCAGATCCCCCCTAGCCCCCCTTGATAAGGGGGGGACAAGATTCTTATCAAAGTCCCCCTTCTTAAGGGGGATTTAGGGGGATCTAGACTCGACTACAAGCGACTTTTATTATGGGTTTCAGTCTTAAGTTGACACAATAACCAGTTCTCCATGCCCCATGCCCAATGCCCCATGCCCAATTCCCAATTCCCAATTTCCAACAAATGTGATAGGCTCCGTATAAATCAATATCCTGCTGACAAAAGCGGTCTGTTGCAATCACCCAAAAATGCACTCTAGGGGACATCAATGAATATCAAAAATCTGGTTATTTCCGGGCTAGTCTTGCTCCTCGGTACTGCAATCGTAGGAAAAGCTATTGCTCAAGAACTGACGGAGGAGCAAAAAACTGTTACTTGTCGCTTAAAAACAGAAGTTGACCAACGGAAAAGTAACGGTCAAAAATTGGTATTTCTGCCATTGATAGGCACTGTTCGCAAGCAAGTTTCATCTCCTTTTAGAGCCACGCTGCATCCCGATATGGAGTATGTTTTTGTTGCCACTTGCGACGGAAATTGCCAGGGTTTAAACCTAACTCTCAAGGATGCGAATGGCATGGAAATTGCTGCAAGTCAAAAGACAGGGGAACTGGCGACAATTTCTTTTACTCCTCCATCCCAAGGCGAATATCAAATTACTGCCAAGCCTGGGGAATGTACGAAGGCAGAGGGTTGCAGTTTTGGTATGGGAATTTTCGTTCCAGCAAGTGCTAGCGTACCTAATGCTTCAAAAATTCCTGCTGAGATAGCACAGTTTCGACTTTGCCAGTAGAGGAGATGTTATAACAACTTTTAAGCTCATCCCCTGCGCTACATTGCGGGGGATTTCACATTCACAATAAATAGTCAACGGTTAACAGTCAACGGTTAACAGTCAACGGTTAACAGTTAACTGCACCCATAACTTCCCCAAACTGCCTGTGCCGATCGAGCTGTGGAACTCTGCAAAGACCCCATAACTGCCGAACTCCAAGCAGAAGCCAGAACTTTATTTACCGTCAGGCAGGCATCAATTAGAATATAGATAGTGCCTCTCAAAGGTGGCGAGTACATTGCCCATGTCTTTAACCTTAGCCTTGAAAAATAAACTGCAGAACCCTCCTCAAACAGGGTCAAAAAGTCTGTTTAGCCGCTTGGGTATCAGGCAGAAAATCGGCTGCGGATACGCCTTGGTCATTGGTATTGCGATTTTGGGTGCTGTGGCGGGACGGGGAGTGGAATCCTATCACAAACAGCAAGTTAGAGAAAAACTAGCGATCGACCGAGAGAAAGCGGAAATCCTGACCAATCTCAATAATACGGTGCAGGAAGTCAGAATTCACCAGCAAGAGCTCGCGAGTCTGACAGCACAACCGCAAATTTTCGATCGCGAACGATCGGAATTCCTGACTCGCGTTGCTCAGATGAGCGGCATCCTCGAACAACTGCAAACCCTGCCGCCAACGAACAATCCCGAGATTGCCAAAGACTACCAACTGTTGCAACAGTTTGCTCAAGTCAACGGCAAAACCGTAGAATCATATTTTCAACAAGTACAAAAATTGTTGGCGAATGCGAAATTATCTAGTTTGAATCCGAAGCAGCGACAGGCTTTCGCGCGGAACTTGAACAATTTTGCCACGGGCGAAACCGCTTTGGGACTCGAACAGTTTTCGCAGGATTCAGCCAAACTCGCCGGCGAGTTTCGCGATAAAGCAGACGAGGCATTTAGAACTTACGAACAAGCAGAAAAACTCGGAACTCTCATTCTCGTTGGTTCTCTGTTGATATCTGCCTGTATCGCAGCCGTACTTGCAGCATACACCAGCGCTGCGATCGCCCGCCCCCTAGAAGCTACCACCCTCATCGCCCAGCGAGTGACAGAAGAATCGAACTTTGAGCTGCAAGTACCCGTTACCACTTCCGACGAAGTGGGAATGCTAGCAACTTCCCTCAACGAACTGATTCAGCGGGTAGCAGAATATACAGAAGATTTGCACGAAGCAAAAGTAGCAGCCGAAGCCGCCAACCGCTCCAAAAGTGCATTTCTCGCCAACATGAGCCACGAACTCCGTACCCCCCTCAACGCGATCATCAACTACAGCGAAATGCTGCAAGAAGATGCTCAAGATTCCGGTTCCGAAGATTTTCTCCCCGACTTAGAAAAGATTCAAACAGCAGGCAAACACTTGCTGGATATGATTAGCGATATCCTGGATATTTCTAAAATTGAAGCAGGTCACGTCACGCTTTATTTGGAAAACTTCGACGTGGCGACCATGATTGAAGAAGTGATGACTACGGCTCAACCGCTAGTAGAAAAAAAAGGCAATGCTTTAGCGCTGAAAACTAAAGGCGAACTCGGTACTATGTACGCCGACCAACCGAAAGTGCGGCAAATTCTGCTCAATTTGCTCAGCAATGCTGCGAAATTTACCGAAAAAGGTGTCATTACTATCGGCGTTGAAAGAGTTGTTAAAAATAAAAGACCAAAACCGACGAAAAAAAATAAAAATAAGGATTTTAAGCCTGGTTCAAACTACAGTTCTCAAGTTTTAATTTTTCGAGTCAGCGACACCGGAATTGGGATGACAGACGAGCAATTAGAGCAGATATTTAAACCTTTTACTCAAGCTGATGCTTCGACTACCCGCAAGTACGGAGGTACGGGTTTGGGACTGACAATTAGCCAGCGTTTGTGTCAAATTCTCGGCGGCGAAATTAGTGTGGAAAGCCAGGACGGTAAAGGTTCTACTTTTACGGTCAGTCTCCCGGAACGGGTAATTATGCAAGCTTGAAGAAGGAATCGCCCAAATTCGATCCTCTTCTGCAAGCTCCGCTAACGGGCGATCGTAAATCAATAAAATAGAAAGTCGCTAAGTCAGGGCGGGTTTATTTAGATTGTGGGTGAGAATGAAAGATTGTTGGTGAACCCGCCCCTACAAATATTATGGTTAATTTACCGAATATGATATTACTTCTATTCTGAATCATTAATCATTGCTCGACTTTATGGAATATCGCCCGCAATTAAACCGTTGAGCTTCCACACGGGGCGGAAATACCTATCTACACATAGGGGAACACCGATCGCCCGATCGCCATTAACTCCCTACAATGACAATTATACGGGCGATGGCGGGACGCCCCGCAAGCTACGAGCTTTTGCCTCTACAGCATCGCTCTTTTTAAATTCAGGGAATTAAAATTTATGCAACCGAATAATCCGAACCAATTTACCGAAAAAGCCTGGGAAGCCCTCGCGCGCACCCCCGAACTCGTCAAAGCAGCCCAGCAGCAGCAGCTAGAAAGCGAACACTTGATGAAAGCTTTGCTGGAACAAGAATCGGGACTTGCTAGCAGCTTGTTTAACAAAGCAGGCGTACCGTTAACAAAATTGCGCGATCGCACCGATGAGTTTATCAGCCGCCAGCCGAAAATCTCTGGAAGCGGCGGCAATGTCTATCTCGGTCGTTCTCTCGACACTTTACTCGATCGCGCCGAAACTTATCGCAAAGACTACGGTGATGAATTCATTTCGGTCGAACACCTGATACTAGGGTACGTTAAGGACGATCGCTTCGGCAAAAATCTGCTGCAAGAATTTAAACTAGATGAAGCCAGACTCAAAGATATAATTACCCAAGTCCGAGGAAACAACAAAGTGACCGATCAAAATCCAGAAGGCAAATACGAAGCGCTGGAAAAATACGGCCGAGATTTGACAGAAGCAGCGCGTCAAGGCAAACTCGATCCAGTCATCGGACGAGATGACGAAATCCGGCGCACGATTCAAATATTGAGCCGCCGCACCAAAAATAACCCGGTATTGATCGGGGAACCGGGAGTCGGTAAAACGGCGATCGCCGAAGGACTCGCCCAGCGAATTATCACCGGAGATGTGCCGCAATCTCTCAAAGACAGACAATTGATTAGCTTAGATATGGGCGCGTTAATTGCCGGGGCAAAATTCCGGGGAGAATTTGAAGAACGCTTGAAAGCAGTCCTCAAAGAAGTGATGGATAGCAACGGGAAAGTCATATTATTTATTGATGAAATTCACACCGTTGTCGGTGCGGGTGCGACTCAAGGCTCAATGGATGCCGGCAACTTGCTAAAACCGATGTTAGCGAGGGGTGAATTGCGCTGCATTGGCGCTACAACTCTCGATGAATACCGCAAGTATCTTGAAAAAGATGCAGCCCTAGAACGCCGTTTTCAACAAGTTTATGTTGACCAGCCAACAGTTGAAGATACTATCTCAATTTTGCGCGGTTTGAAAGAACGCTACGAGGTTCACCACGGGGTGAAAATTTCCGACAATGCGTTAGTGGCGGCGGCTACTTTGTCTACTCGATATATTAGCGATCGCTTCCTCCCCGACAAAGCTATTGATTTAGTGGACGAAGCCGCCGCTAAACTCAAAATGGAGATTACCTCCAAGCCGGAAGAACTAGACGAAATCGACCGTAAGGTTTTGCAGCTAGAAATGGAAAGACTGTCGCTGCAAAAAGAAAGCAATGTTGCATCGATTGACCGCTTAGAAAGACTGGAAAAAGACTTGGGAAACCTCAAGGAACAGCAAAGCGGTTTGAATGCGCAGTGGCAATCGGAAAAAGGTGTCATCGGCAGCATTCAAAAGATTAAAGAACAGATTGATAAGGTGAATATTGAAATTCAACAAGCAGAGCTAAAATACGACCTCAACCGCGCTGCTGAGTTGAAATACGGCACGTTAACTCAGTTGCAAAAACAACTGCAAGAAGCGGAAGCTCAACTGACAGCAACTCAAACCACTGGTCAAACTCTGCTGCGGGAAGAAGTCACCGAATCCGACATTGCCGAGATTATTTCCAAGTGGACGGGAATTCCGATCAGCAAGTTAGTTGAATCGGAAATGCAGAAACTTTTGTACTTGGAAGATGAACTGCACAAGCGGGTAATTGGGCAAGATGAAGCGGTGACGGCGGTTGCAGATGCAATTCAGCGATCGCGCGCGGGTTTAGCCGATCCGAACCGTCCGGTTGCGAGTTTTATCTTCCTCGGCCCCACGGGTGTTGGCAAAACCGAGTTAGCCAAAGCATTAGCATCTTATCTGTTTGATGCGGAAGAGGCGATCGTCCGCATTGATATGTCGGAATACATGGAGAAACACGCGGTTTCCCGCTTGATCGGCGCGCCTCCGGGATACGTCGGCTACGATGAAGGCGGACAATTAACTGAGGCTGTGCGCCGCCGTCCTTATTCGGTGATTCTATTCGATGAAATCGAGAAAGCGCACCCGGATGTCTTCAATATCATGCTGCAAATTCTCGACGATGGCCGCGTTACAGATGCTCAAGGTCACACGGTAGACTTTAAGAATTCTGTGATTATTATGACATCGAATGTTGGCTCTCAATACATTTTAGATGTGGCGGGAGATGAGGAACAAATGCGGAGTCGGGTGATGGAGTCGATGCGGGCTACTTTCCGCCCGGAATTCTTGAACCGGATCGATGAGATGATTATTTTCCACAGTTTGAGTAAGGCCCAATTGCGGCAGATTGTGCTGTTGCAAGTTCAGCGGTTGGAAAAACGTTTGGGCGATCGCAAAATGTCTCTAAAATTGTCGGAATCTGCTCTTGATTTCTTGGCAGAAATAGGCTATGACCCAGTGTACGGTGCGCGGCCTTTGAAGCGGGGAATTCAACGGGAGTTGGAAACGCAAATGGCGAAGGGTATTTTGCGGGGAGATTTTGTTGGCGGAGATACGATTTTTGTGGATATCGAGAATGAAAGGTTGGCATTTAAAAAGCTGCCGGCAGAGTTGGTAACTGCTAAATAATGTTAGTAGGGTGGGTTGCGGCCCACCTTATTTTTTGAGGGGCGATCGATCTTTTTTTGACCGCAGATGTAGGCTGATAGACGCGGATGGACGCGGATGAAAGAAAGGGCGATCGCTCTTTTTGTTGCTAAGGGCGATCGTCTTCTGATTTATCCTTTTTCAACTCTTGACGCTCTCGAACAGATTTCGTCAGTAGGTACGTTGCCAAACTGCTAACGGATCTGCTGTCCTCTTCTGCCCATTCTTCCAGAGCTTTTTGAATTTCCTCTGGCAGATATGCGGTAACTCTTCCCCGTGAAGCCATTCGTTGCACTGCAAAACATATCAACACAGTCCATCTTACGCTGTTTTGAGTTAAGACCGATAAGTACGTCATTTTACGTGATTTTGTTTTATTATACGTTGTACTGTGTTATACTGCAACTCGTACACAGTCAAAAGCCAGCCCCTTACTGTCCAAGGTTCCGGGCTGGCTCTGGCTCCAA
>JAUBOH010000120.1:1904-16354 GCA_036700145.1 Microcoleus occultus BM001215366 | reverse complement strand
TGTCCCTACAATTAATCGCAGTAGGGACACGGCACTGCCGTGTCCTGGCCGATCGTGTATGAGTGTTACCGGAATTGATATCAGTTCCAATAATTGGTCGATTTCCAGAGGACACGGCACTGCCGTGTCCCTACAATTAATCGCGGTAGGGACACGGCACTGCCGTGTCCTCTAGATCATAGGTCGTTGCAGCCGGAAATGATCTAACTAACTGGGAAATTGTTCGACTTTCGCTTCAGCTTGCAAAGTCAGCAAACCAGCTTCGACATCAAGCTTTTGAATTCGCAGCGACATTCCCTCAATTTCAAAATTTCGCAAGTTTAAAACTTCACCAGCTTTCGCCGCCAAAGCTGCGGTTAACTCCGGTGAAAATTCCTTGTTTTCGGGATACTCGACATCCTGAAGAGAAATTGCCCAACCGCCCGCATCTATCTGAGGTTTTGCTGTAAAATAAATTTTTTCAGTTGAGGCTGTTTCGCGCACCAAGACTTCAGCATCTAAAGCAATTTTTCCCTCGGACAGCAACTTGCACTCCACAGTTTTAACGTCTATTGTCACCGTTTGTCCGTCCCGATTAACTTTTAATTCCCGCAGCTTATCGCCGATGTATTCTGAATTAAAAGCGCGGTTGATATCGCTTTCTGTTAAAACGGCGCGCGCCGTCCCCAAAGCTGGGCCGTTCAGTTCAATTTTGCCAAACATAGCGCTGAGGGGATTGACAGAAATATCCTTGACCTCTACCTGCAATTCTGTCACGCGCAAATCTTGCTTCATCACCAAACCTTCACCCTCAATGGTGACTGAATCTACCTCGCCCTGAGCTAACTGAATGGGTTGGGTTTGGACGGTGACAGACAAACTTTCGGATTCGTCGAGTTGGCTGGAAATCGCCATTTCAACTACTTTGTCGATCGCCTGTTCCCCTAAATTCCGCTCTTGTTGAATCACGCTGTTATTTTCCAGTATTGTTTTAAAAATAGTAAAGAATAGTTAAGTTGCAAAGCGTCTTCCTCAAGACGGGTTTATGAGATACCACAAATCAGCCAAAGAAATAGACGGCAGACAAAATTGCACTCGCCGATCCCAGCATCACCAAAGCGTTCTGAATCGTCCACCTGCGGTGAAAAATCAAAAATCGTGATTTTGACAATCCGAGCCTTTCTATAAGTTCGATCGCCCGCTACAATAAATAAAAGCCGGCACCGCCTTTTGTAATGAATCCAGAATCAACTCTCGCCCGACTACAAGCTACACTTCCCGACGGAAAACTGCCTTCTAGCTACGGGGTTTACTTCAAAAACACCCTAGTAGCCCTCTGTCACGCCCTAGAAGACCACATTTTGCAAACCAGCGGGGGGGAGGACGCTCCCGAACTCAAACCCCTAGTTTTGGTGACGTTTCAGCAGGGAAAATGGTATTTGCAGGAAGCCGATCGCTACCTAGATATTGCTAATGCCTCTCGGCGCGTTGTCATCGGTGCAGTAGCCGACAGCGGTTTTGCTACCCACAAAACCGGTCAATTAGAAAATGTATCTTTAATCGATCTCGATCCGATCGACCCCATCATCCAAGAATGGAATTTAATCATCCTCGCCCCGACGTACAAAGCAATGGTGCTTTGTCGCGAACTTTCAACCGAGGAATACTTGCCAGAAGGCAAGCCAGAAGTCGATACAGAGCGAAAATTCTACGGTTTGTGGTCGTTTGACCAATCTTTAGTATCAGCGGCTGCAGAAATTTTTATAGAACAAACGCGACATTACAACTCCCCATTAGCCGACAGTTTGCTGGAAATTCATCACGAAATTCTCGCAACTAAAGGCCCGCCCTTGGCAGACATTAGCGGCGTAGTCACGCGGATCGTCACTTACCTGCAAACTTCTCAGCAGCAAATGGTGGCAATTAACCGCCAAACCCGTGATTTATGGGAATTGGAAGGTCAAGCTTTGCGCGTCAGTCGCAATTTGAACGCGAATAAACTTCAAGCTTTTCTGCGGATGGCCCAGCGCGTGGATGAACGCGATACCGCAAACCCCACAGCGTCTTTGCAAGTGGCGGCTTTGTCGGAAACTTTGGGTCAACTTCTGGATTTGCCAGCTTTACAGTTGCGTAGGCTGCGGTTGGCGGGACTACTGTTTCGAGTTGGCTTAGTTTCGGCCCCCAATGAGGTGTTCACTCAAACCTCGGATCAATTTGACCAACAGACTCTGGCATTTTGGCGCGATCGTAGTTTCATCGGTTCCCAACTATTGCAAGCAATGCCGGAGCTATCACCTGTAGCCGAAATTGTCAAGCATAAACTCGAACACTGGGACGGTAGCGGTAGGCCGGAGGGTTTACGAGGCGAAGGGATACCGATTGCTTCCCGCATTTTGGGCTTGGTTGCTTGTTTTCAAGACTGGACTAAAGCACGCGGCGATCGTCCAGCATTGGGTTTGACAGCAGCTTGGGAAAAGTGCCAGGAAATCAGCGGTACTCGCTTCGATCCAGCTTTGGTGGAAACCCTCGGTAATGTAGTCAGGCTAGCCGAAATGGGTCTGATGGAGCTACCAAGTCGCCCCAGTCAATTGCCGAATGTGTGGTTGGAGGATTTGGGCGATCGCACGACTGCGGCCGCTCCGGCATTATAGAATGACTGGACTGTTGACTGTTGACTGTTAACTGTTAACTGTTAACCAACAACTGACAACCAACAACTGACAACTGACTAATGACTAACATAGAAGCCATACGCAAAGGCAAAATTATGATGTTGGCCGGCACTGATTTAGCTGGTAAAGACTTAGCGGGAGCCGAACTCGCCGGTGCTGACTTGTCTCAAGCCAACTTGACGGGAGCCAATCTCGCCGGCGCTAACTTGCAGCGGGCGATATTGCGAGCCAACCTCCGCGGCGCTGACTTGAGCGGTGCTGACTTGCGAGGCGCAGATTTTCGGAATGCCGATTTGCGGGGCGCTTCCTTCGCTAACGCTTTAGTCCGCGATGCCAGTTTTGGGGGCGCTTTTATGACTGGGGCGGCGATCGGCAATTTGGATTTGAGCGGTGTCGATCTTCGCGGCGCCGATTTGCGGGGCGCGAATTTGGCTCGGGCAATTTTGCACTCTGCTGATTTGAGTCATGCCAATTTGTCGGGCGCTGATTTGTCCGGCGCTGACTTGGAAGAAGCGAACCTGAATGGAGCCGTACTGCGCGGCGCTAACCTGACGGGCGCTAATTTGCTCTGTGCTGCGATCGAACAAACTGTCTGGGATGGAGCTCTGCTCGATCGAGCTTGTCTCCAAGGCACCCCCCTGAGCCTTTAAATTTCCAAAATGTTGCTTTGAAGGCAGACAAGAAGAACAACCTATGCTTATGAAGTGAATAAGTACAAGCTATTTTAACAATTCTTAATGGGAGGTTATAATGGCGACTGTAGATGAGTAAACGAATAAATGGTAGCAGCTTTGTTTAGCGGTACATCCTTTCAAGGTCAAAGTGGCGATCGCCTTGTCAGCAAAGTAGCAGGAGCTGCGATCGCAGCCTTATTCAAACGTTCTGAAAAGGCAGAAGCCAACATCCGAGTCGAACCAGTAGCCAAACTCTTGCAGGGAAGCATCGACGGTTTCGACTTCGTTGGCAAAGGTATGTTGATGTACAACGGCCTTCGCATAGAAGTGATGGAACTCTACCTGCAAGCACTCTCAATTGATTTTGGGGCGATTTTTGCAGGTCAAGTCAAATTACGGCAGCCTACCCAGGCAAATATGCGAGTAGTATTAAGCCGATCGGATTTAACCACCTCATTCAACACACCTTTTGTAGTTGAAAAACTCCAGAAGCTGAGTTACCAAGAGCAATCTTTGCACTTTCAAAACACCGAAGTCAGCTTCGGAACCGACAAATCAATTCGGCTTCAGTCCGAGATTACGATCGGCAATTCCAGCGAACCAGTCAACATAGATATTACTGCCCAATTGCAAGTAGAAGACCGACGCAAAATTCAATTTGTCAGCGTTACTTACGGGGGCGACGAGCAAGCAGTAGACTTGGGTCAAGCTATAATTGCCCACGTCAATAACTTGCTAGACTTAGACAAATTTGCCTTAGAGGGCACTCAACTGCGAGTAGACAGGTGTCGAATCCAAAACGACGAGCTGGTTTTCTACGGTTGGGCTGGTATCGAACAGTTCCCCAAAGGCAAGCGCTAAACCTCAGCCTGCTTTTGTCATGCAAATCCGATGGGTTTGAGGAATTTTATAGCTTAACAACACAACCCGCACAGGCGGGTTTTGCTATTTTAGCGACAATTTATAAGCTGTGGCGCTGCTAGCGTCAGCTCGCTCTATATTCAGGCGTATTTCCTCAACGGAGGTCGCGCATTCTATGCGTACAGCTACTGCGTACTTAAAATCTTGTGGCGCCGGCATTCAAGGCCCGCCGTAAAGCTTAATTTTCAAGCTCAAATAGCTTATGTACTGCGATTCTCGCCTGACAATCAGCACTCAGGTTGATGCGATTGCCCAAATTGCCTTGATAAAGTTACAACAGGACTTGTGCACAGGAGATGAGCAGACCCAGTTTCTTAGTAGATGCTCTGTAACCCAACCTCTGATTTATCGTAAAAACCAAGTTCATGAGCGTCAGCCCTAAAGAAAATAAATTACCCCTAAAGAGGAAAAATGCTCGGATTTTATTTATTTTTGATCTACGTCGCAGTGTTGTGCGTGTTTGCTCGGCCGGGCCGCCACGGGTCAGAGAAATGGTGGGTAGAAATTGTCACAGACTCGCCCCACTGTACCTACTATTTTGGCCCCTTCGATACCGACAAAGAAGCATCCAGCAATACTCCAGGCTACATCGAAGACTTAGAAAGCGAGGGAGCCAAAAGAGTTAGCATCCGCATCAAACGGTGTCAGCCTTTGGATCTCACCATTTACGAAGAGCAAGTCTCAGAGGGTGTCGCAGCTTAATAATTTTGATACTCTACCGCCACAGAAACCGGGTTTTTTGACAAATACTCCATCTATCGCCGGGAGTATGGGTTAAACACCCCAGTTTTTGAGCGTCAAGAGTGGCTAATTTTTGTTGGAGTTTTCAATTAGAGAAGAAGTCAAAAGTCAGACCTCCGCTGCAATCGACCCCATCGGGAAACTGCCATTAAGAACGTCCTAATCCTCGGGCGCGGCTGTTCTAAACTCAAGCCTCAACAATAAGATTAAGTATCGTCTTCTCCTAGTCCTAGCCTTACGGACTTTTGGGCTGTAGGGACGGCTTAAAACTCGGTATCTTATCCACCAAAATGCAGACTTTGACCGCCATTAACTGCCCAAAAATACCAGTGCTAAATCAGCACTCAGGACGATCCGATCGAGCTATTTGTCCTGGTAAGTTAAGAACAGTAAAAACTACTTGACTTCGGGGAGAGCTACTATGTTCGGACTTTATCTATTCGGTATGTACGTTGCTGCTTTCTGGATACTGACTCAACCGATGGGAAGCAGTAGAGGTCGCGAGTGGTGGGTGGAAGTTGATACCGATTCGCCCAAGCGCACCTATTACTTTGGCCCCTACGACAGCAAGGAGGAAGCTTCTAATAATACGAACACCTACATCAAAGACTTGGAGAAGAAAGGAGCTAAAAAAATTAGCATTAACTTCAAACAAGGTCGCCAACCCAGTCAGCTAACAGCTAGCGATGAGTAAGCTCGAATTAGGTGTAAGGTTTGCGTCACCACGAATTAAGCTGTTGGCAGTTCACAGTTCGTGCTAATTGCCAGTCTCGATTGGCCACGAAGGGCGATCGATAACTTTCAAAAGCCTTGACTCTGACTGCCAATACTCTGGGTCTAATTTATACCATAAAAAGTGCGGTTTGTGTCAAATTTATCCAAACAATACGCCCTAATCAGACGCGCTGCCACTTCGCAATTGCTGCTTGATTTTTGGTAAAAATGAAGTTGTTTGCATAGGTCTTTCCCGGAATAATTTTGTCAAATTTTATGCTGGAAGCTGACTGGTGGCGAGCCAGATTGAACTGATTAACTGGTAAAATTTGTCTCCCCAAGAGGAAGAAACCCTCGTAACCGCAGTTAGAAAAATAGTTTAACAAATTTTCGACTGAACCCGGCTTGTGACGTTCTTCGGCTTCGATGAGGAAGCTGGGTCGATCGCGTTCAATCGTGAGTTGAGCACCTTTGATAACAGCTAGCTCGTGACCTTCAACATCAATTTTAATAAAGCCTACTGGCGGGAAGTTGAAGCTATCAAGAGGATAACAAGAAACAGTAAATTTCCGTAATTCAACGCCCGAAAAATTGTTTTCTGGTTCGATAGTTCCTAGGGCTGAGAATTCGTTTCCATCCAAGCTAGGTACTATTAACTCTGTTTGCTGTTCGCGATCGGACAAGGCGCAGCTATGAATCCGTACAGCTTCCCCCTTACAGTTCTCCTCCAGCAGGCTTGCAAGGATCGGGTTGGCTTCAAAAGCTTCACAACCTGCGGAATATTGAGCTAAGTCGTGAGTGAAAGATCCGCTGTGGGCTCCGATATCCACTGCCAAGCGCGATCGGTCGCACAAGTACCGAGCCACGTTCACCTCTGGATTTCCCCGCAATTGCCTCCAACTATCTCGGAGAGGCTTAACGGCAGCGCTGGGTACTAACCTGTCGATTATTCTAGCTACCGAGTATTCAAGTTTTTTGAACATAGCTATCGCCTATATTAATCATCTGATGGAGTCAAGCTGACACTTCCTTCCAGCAAAAACTTAATTTATGCTCCTGTCAACGATCTGAAAGCATCGAGTTCATAATAGCAGGCAGCCAGCCAGCTTTTTTTTGCAACCTGTCTGACTTGACGTAGTGCGAACAATTCTTAACAATTTACGAGCGTTTTGTCATCCTGATTAAGATTAAAGAACCATCTGGTTGAGAGTGTTGCGGGGATTAAAAGTGCGATTTGCCTTGATTTTCTCATAGCATTCGCGCTCTGGGGCGGTGAGTTCTTTCGGCGGCACGATCGCAATTTTGACCAACAAATCAGTGCGTTCATCTTTCTTCGGTTTCGGCCATCCTTTGCCCCGCAACCGCAAAGATTGGCCCGATCGCATCCCGGCAGGAAATTTTACAGTGATCGTACCTTCAGGCGCCGGCACTTCAATTGAAGCCCCCAACACAGCTTCGTCGGGAGTTATCGGCACTTCGCAGATTAAATTTTCTCCCTCAAACTGGAAGAAAGCGTGAGGCAAAACCTCTAATTTTAGGTACAAATCTCCCTGCTGCTTCGTGTACGGGTCAACTTGACCTTTTCCTTTTACCCGAATTTTGCTGCCGCTTTTCACTCCCGCAGGAATCGAAACTTCGCCGGTGGCGACTCGCTTGGAAGTGCCCCGAAATGCTTCTCCCAAAGTCAGGGAAATCGCCACCTCGGTGTCGAGAGAGCTTCCTGCGGTGCGGTTTTCGTACCCCGCGAAATCTTCAAATCCGCCAAAACCGGTGGGCCCGCCGGTGCTGGTGCGGTAGTTGCTGTAATTCCACTGGCCATTGCGCCCTTTACCCGCACCGCTGCCGGCCGCGCGGCCGAGCAAGGCATTGATAAATTCGTCAAAACTGCCGTACTGGCTGAAGTCCACGCCGCCAAAGTCTACCGCCGTACCGCCCCCGCCCGGCCAGCCGCCGCCTGTTGCAGCCGCTTGCTTCCAGTATTGACCGTATTGGTCGTATTTTTGGCGTTTTTCTGGGTCTGAGAGCACTTCGTAAGCTTCGTTTACTTCTTTAAAACGAGCTTCGGCTTCTTTGTTCCCGGGGTTCATGTCCGGGTGATATTTCCGCGCTAGTTTGCGAAAAGTTTTTTTAATTTCGTCAGCGCTGGCGGTTTTGTTGAGTCCCAAAATAGCGTAATAGTCTTTAAAATCTGTTGCAGCCATTAAGCAATCCCCTCTTTATTAGTTGTTAGTTGTTAGTTGTTAGAAAGAATAAATCCCAAATTACCAGGATGGCGAATTAGTTTGATGCCGTTCGCGAAACGACCCGCAGCATCTCATTTAAATTATAGGTTATCAAAGGTTTTGAGTCGATCGAGTTCGGTTGTTGCTTGGGCGACGATCGCAATTTCCGCACCCCGCTGGTGTTTGAGATTTTATAGGATTCGGCTCTAGAAGTGCTCCGGCGGCCGCCGGAGCGGCAGGAGTTCTTATGCTTTCGCCATTCGCCAATAAAAACCATGCTTTCATCGATTAAGAACGTCCTCACCGTATTCTTCGCCGTTGCTGTAGCTTTGAGCTTTCTCGACGGTGAAACTCACAGCCGCGATAACTTTTGAGGACTTGTGCGCTGTGATTTTGGCGGGCCCGGGAGAGTTGACGCGAGCCGCGAAAGCAGCAGCAGAGGTTGTTGGCGCGATCGCCCTTCGGGTTGACTGGCGCGGACGATCGAGCTTTTTTGCTCTTTTTTTGCGGTGCGCGGTGCGATGGCTACGCCCCGGCTTACGCCTACGAACTTTTCTTTCTCTAGCTTTTCACCGAATGCAAATCCTAGCACCTTCTCATCAGCAAGTCCCGTCGAATCTGCTGCCTGAATTGTGACGCAATCATACCCTAAAGCGCGCCGTAATTCCACAACCTTTCGAGATATTTCTTCCTCTCTTCTGAGCCGTGCTGTATAATTTTTTTTTGACAGCCTGTGCATATATTTAAGTCAAAGGTATATAACATAATCTCTCCGCTGTCTGTTAACTAGAACACACACTTTTTGAAAAACTAAGATAGGATGGTAGCTCAATAAGCTTTTAACGCTACCAGGGTGCTAACATGATTGATTATTTGCTAAGTTGGCCTTGCGGCTGCTGCGACGATTGGAAACATAGTTCCGAGACTTGTGTTGTACTCAGAAACGGGCAGCGCATTTGTCAGTCGTGCTACGATCGCAAATACAAGAATCAGAAGCTATCCGCCAGACGCAGGCGATCGAACATATCTGTATCACCCCAGCCAGTAACAGAGACAGTCCCTTATTAAGGCGCGATACTTTGAATACAGCCAACTATTCCGATCGCCTCGACTCAGCATTGGCAATTAATAATGAACTCAGAAAAATAATTTCGTCATCAGTCATCGGTCATTGGTAATCCGTCACTAATTTAGTTATTTATTATCAGTCACTTGAAAAACAGGTAACAGATTTTAACTTAAAAAACTAATGACTGACAACTAATGACTAATGACTAATAACTAAATGATAGTTCCATCAGCAATCGTGGCGTTTTTCAGGACTACGACAATGCCGCTGCGGATGTAAAAACCCTGGTTTTCGCGGTTGGCTTCTTCCACTCGGTCTTTATTAATTATTTGAACGTTGCGGCCGATGCGGGCATTTTTATCCACAATCGCGCGGCGAATTGTAGTATCTGCACCGATACCGAGGGCGACGCCGCCGCTGTCCAAACTCGAATGCCGTTCGGCATCGGGTTCGTAGAAGTCAGCACCCATGACTAAGGTGTCTTGAATCGTACATCCAGCTTCAATGCGCGATCGAACTCCCAGCACAGAATGGTCGATCCGGCACTGTTTCAGAATGCAGCCTTCAGCAATAATCGATTCAGTAACGTGAGTATCTAAAAGCTTAGTCGGCGGCAAGAAACGCGGGCGAGTGTAAATCGGCGCATTTTCATCGTAGAAACTGAAAGGCGGCTGAGGCTGTTTTGTCAGAGCCATGTTAGCATCGTAAAAAGCCTCAATGGTTCCGATATCTTCCCAGTAATCGTCAAACAAATAAGCTTGAACGTTGTGGTATGAAGCAGAATTCGGAATAATCTCTTTACCAAAATCAGTTTGGTTGGGAGATTCCTTCAGGAGTTTAATCAGAACTTCTTTTTTGAAGACGTAAATCCCCATCGAAGCAATGTAAGGACTTTCCTGAGCCTGCTGCGCTGTCAATCCCAGTGTCGTAGTATCCACCTGCATTTGTTTGAGCGCATCGCCCTTCGGCTTTTCGCTAAAAGAAACTATACGACCCTTGTCGTCAATTTTCATCAAACCAAAATCCGAGGCCCGCTTCTCGTCCATTGGCAAAACCGAGAGGGTGATGTCGGCGTTGGTTTCGCGGTGTCTCTCCACAAACAAACGGTAGTCCATGCGGTAGAGGTGGTCGCCTGAGAGAATCAAGTATTCGTCAACGTCCCACTGTTCTAGCAGCGAGAGATATTGGCGAACTGCGTCGGCTGTCCCTTGAAACCAGTTGGGGTTTTCCTGAGTTTGCTGGGCGGCGAGCACCTCGACAAATCCCTCGGTGAAGCCGGAAAACTGGTAGGTGCGAGAGATGTGGCGGTTCAGGGATGCCGAGTTGAATTGGGTGAGGACGTAAATTTTAACTATTTCCGAGTTGATGCAGTTGCTGACAGGAATATCGATGAGGCGATATTTGCCTGCGAGGGGAACAGCAGGTTTGGCTCGTAGTTTGGTTAGGGGGTAAAGGCGGGTGCCTACACCGCCACCGAGGATGATGGCTAAGACTTTTTTCAAGGAACTTTCTCCCTAGGGTCGATTAACTCTCCAAGTACAGTGTCGGATGGTGAGGGCTTCTTGACAAGGGGGGGAGCAAGGAAGTTTTGAGTTATGAGTTATGAGTTCAGTCGCTTACGCAGAAACCGGGTTGTTTAATCCAAATACTTCTTCCAACCCTCAATAAGAGTTAAAAAACCCGGTTTATGAGAGTTGGAGTGCATCCGGGACTAGAGTTATGAGTTTTGAGTTGTGAGTTAAAATACTCATCAATAAATAAAGGCAGTTTAACGAAAGAATAAGGTTCGGGGTTTTGGCTGTTAATTACAAGTTTTTTGGGTTAATTCCCCGTTCTCGCAATTTTTCCATCCAAGCTCTCACGCACTGTGGTTGTTCCCGTTGGTCGATCGCACTGCTCTTCGATCGCGCTGTTGTTCTGCTTGGCTTCGATCCCGTTCTTTTTTCTGGCGTTGGTGTTCTGTGAGTTTGTCCGACTCCACAGCAGTCAGGAAGCGCCGCCCGCCTGGATGATAAATTTCTAGGTTGAGTCAGTTTTCAATCTGAGATTGACAGCAAATTTGTGTAATATTTTACAATTTGTCGATCGACAAAACTTGACAAAGCGACTATTCTCTACCAAAAGCTAGATCCGCTAGAAACATCTGCTACTGTAGCTTAAGCCATAAAAGCTAGAAAAAGAGTATGCAAATTCAAACGCCAGACTGGGTTAAACACGCCGTATTCTACCAAATATTCCCCGATCGCTTCGCCAAAAGCAAACAGCCCCGCAAACGCCTGCTGCAAAACTTCATGTGGGAAGAATGGCACGAAATCCCCACCCTCCAAGGCTACAAAGGCGGCGACTTGTGGGGCGTGATGGAAGAGCTAGACTACTTGCAAGACTTAGGCATTAACGCAATTTACTTCACCCCCATATTTCAGTCGGCCTGCAATCACCGCTACCACACCCACGACTACTATCAAGTCGATCCGATGTTGGGCGGCAATCCAGCTTTTAAAGAGCTTCTAGACGCCGCCCACGACCGCAACATCAAAGTTGTCCTCGACGGCGTATTCAACCACGCCAGCCGCGGCTTTTTCTTCTTCCACGACATCCTCGAAAACGGCCCGAATTCTCCTTGGGTAGATTGGTTTAAAATAGAAGGTTGGCCGCTATCCGCCTACGACGGCAATTTTCCGGCTAATTACGCCGGTTGGGACGGCAATCGAGCACTTCCTGAATTCAATCACGACAATCCAGAAGTGCGAGAATACATCATGGAAATCGCAGAATACTGGATTAAATTCGGCATCGACGGCTGGCGGCTGGACGTTCCTTTTGAAATTAAAACCCCGGGATTTTGGCAAGAATTTCGAGAACGAGTGAAAGCAATTAATCCCGAAGCTTACATTGTAGGAGAAGTTTGGGAAGATGCCAGAGAATGGCTCGACGGCAGTCAATTTGACGGGGTAATGAATTATCTTTTTGCGGCGCCGACTATTGCTTTTGCAGCGGGCGATAGAGTAGATTTAGCTCAAATAGAAGGTCGTTCTTACCATCCCTATCCGCCACTTTTTGCTAAAGAGTACGGCGACAAAATTCAGCACGTTTTGGAACTGTACCCGTGGCCGATACAGCTAACTCAACTCAATTTGTTGGCCAGTCACGATACAGCCCGGTTGATCTCAATTGCTGGAGGCGATAAAGCTAGCGTAGAACTCGCTAATTTGCTGCTGTTAACTTTTCCCGGAGCTCCCAGCATTTACTACGGCGATGAAGTTGGTTTACCCGGTGCTCTCGATCCCGATTCTCGCCGCGGTTTTCCCTTAGAAGCTCATTGGGAACTTGATGTTTTAGATTACCACAAGCAGTTGATAGCTTTGCGGCACAAATACGCGGCCCTCCGCACCGGAGACTACCAAATTCTGTTTGCTGAGGGAACGGTTTATGTTTTTGCCCGAATTTTGGGGGATGAGGAAATAGTTGTTGCTGTCAATGTGGCGACCGAAGAAGCTAATATTAGCTTTGAGGCTGCTAATTTGAAATCTCCTCACGAGAAATTGCTGTTTGGTAAAGGCGAGTTTGTTTGGAAAGGTGAAGGGGAAACTCGGCATTTGGAATTGATGCTGCCGGCGCGATCGGGATTGATTTTAGGTTCCGCTAGTTAGTTTAAAATGTCCGCTAAGGTGTACGGTGCAGATTGGTTTGTTAAGATTGGTTTGTAGTGAGGACTTTAGTCCTCTGATTGCGGACTAAAGTCCTCACTACAAACCGTTATTTTGATTGTGCTGCAACCAATGCAGGCATTAGCACCGCATCAATGATATGGATGACGCCGTTGTCGGCAAGAATATCTGGGGTGAGAACTTTAGCATTATTCACTTTAATGCCGTCAGAAGTATCAATTCCTACCACAGAACCTTCCACTGTTTCAGCAGAACTTAACTCAACCAAGTTCTCAGTTAGTACCTCGCCAAACAGAATGTGATAGGTCAGAATTTTCTTGAGCTTGGGAATGTCTTCCATCCAAGAGGCAATAGTATTGGTAGGAATTTTGGCAAATGCCTCGTCAGTTGGTGCTAAGACGGTGTAGGGGCCAGGACTTTGCAATAAATCTAACAAATCGGCCGCTTCAATAACAGTCACGAGTGTTTTGAAAGAGCCGGCATTGGTGGCAGTCTCGACAAGATCGGCCATGATGTTTTTCAGGAGTGCAAATAGCAGAAAATGAATCGGAGGGAACAATCATTTTAGCAATTTACAAATAGCAGAAAATGAATCGGAGGGCTGATGATTATTTTAGGCATTATAAGTTATTCCGGTGGCTGGCCCTGATGGTAGAGCGCGATCGACCTTTTTAGCTTATCCTGAGCTCGTATCTTCCCCCTTGCGGAAAAACTGCTTTAAAATCTCTCCGGGTTCTCTGTCCCAAGTGTCGATATGTTGGTAAATTAAACCGTCCTCATCCAGTTTGTAAGTAGAGTAGCCATTAAAAAAAATCCGAGCTTTCCAAGGAACCCGCAATGTCCCGCGAACAGTCCAATTTGCCACAATAGTATCGGGGGCTGTCTGACTTACGCCGTGCAGGTCGAAGTAAATCTTGGTAAAGAATAGCTGTCCGTGAAATCGCAGAGTCCAAAAGATAATGCGATAGTTGATTTTTCCTTTAAATTTGTTAACAGGGTCTTGAAAATAGACACCTTTTGTGTAGATGTCGTAGGAGATGTCTTGCTCAAAAAGCGTCGGGAGCTCCGCTTTCAGGGTGTCTACTGCTTGTTCTACCTGCATTTGATATTCGATCGCGCTGGCTGCTACCACCTTGTGACAGTATTAATTTATAACTTTAAATGAATAATCTCGATCGGCAGCGGGAAAAGTAAAAAATTGATACTCGATCCAGCTCTAATCTTACCTCTAATTGTATTGTCCGCGCCAGCCTTTCTGCTGACCCGGACTGGCGACATCGAAACCTTGGCACCGATTTGACTGAACACCCCCACCCCTCTCTTCTTCTCGCAGAAATCAACAGCGGCAAGCTGTTGATGGTAGATAGCCGTCGCCGGAACGGTCTAATTTTGATTAAACGCTTCCACGCGGAGTTTGCTGGGCCTGGGGCTGCCGTTGGGGGTGCTTTTGATGTTGACTCTGTGCAGGCGATTCCGGTGGGCGATTTTTGTTTGGTTTCCCCTCAATCTCCCGAAGCAAGACAGAAAGCTTACGGCATTCGGCGGCATTGGGTGCGGTTAACGGAACAGTTAACGGCAAAGCCTGTAGCTTTGGAACGCGCGCAAATAATTTTAACTCAGTTTGAACAATATTTTGATGCGGAAACAGTAGTACAAATTCCCGATCGAGCTTTGGCACTTTTAGTAGGCGTGTTTCCCCAAACAATTCGCAGGGCGCGACAGATTGATAATTAAAAATGTTATTACATCATTTTAGCCGTAGGTTGGGTTGAGGCACGAAACCCAACGCA
>JAUBOH010000120.1:0-1804 GCA_036700145.1 Microcoleus occultus BM001215366 | reverse complement strand
GTTGGGTTGAGGCACGAAACCCAACGCAACCGATGTTGATGTTGGGTTTCCACTATCGTTCCAACCCAACCTACGCAAGATTTGTTGCAAAACTAATATTCATCATTCCTGACCCACTTCATTGTCCCATTCTATCTGAACATTTGCACCCCAATCCCTTGAATAAGAACCATCCTGCACATAGCGATGAAAACTGGAATATTCCCAATCCCGCGGTGCGGCAACTAATCCATGCTTGACCGGATTATAATGAATGTAATCCACATGATTTCCAAAATCCACTTCATCTCTAATTTGATGCTCCCAAAACCGCCTCTGCCAGATAGCTTGCTCACCTTTTTTCAAACGAGACACTGAACGATTTTGTTTATATTGCTCAGGACAATTACGACTAAAATAATTCTTTATCAATCGCCAGCGAGTTGAAAAATTAGCATCTTGAGCGGGCAGCGTCCAAATACAATGGAGATGGTCGGGTAAAACAACAATAGCATCAATTGTAAAGGGAAATCTAGCTATAACATTGCGGAATGCAGCGCGAAGCAACTCTACCATTTCGGGGTCAGAAAATAAGCTTTGGCGCTGATAGGTAACAATAGTAAAAAAGTAGGTAGCTCCGGGAGTTTTTAGACGACGATACTGCATGGGCTAAGCACTGATTTTTATAGTGTAGGTTGGGTTGAGGCACGAAACCCAACATTATTAATCAATTGGGTGTTGGGCAAGCGCGTTGCGTAGGGTTCGCTATCGCTCAACCCAACCTACAGAATAAAAGCTTAGTTGATACTGTAGGTTGGGTTGAGGAACGAAACCCAACACTCTGTGTAATCTGATTAATTTTGTTTACATACCATTTTTTATGGCTTTTGTCAACTCAAAATTTCTCCAATTCGATCGCAAGTTCGCTGATTTTCCTCCGGGCTACCTACCGTAATTCGCAAACCTCCCCCAGTATGCCGAATTAAAGTACCTCGCTCTTTTAGCTGCTGCATGATTTGTTGGTGTTCAGTTTCTGCTGAATTACTATCAACCGCCTTCACCCGCAGGTAAACGAAGTTAGCCGCACTCGGCAAAACTTGCAATTTTTGATGCTGAGTTAGCGCTGCAATTAATTTGGCTCGTTCTGCTATAATTTCGGGGATTACTGCTAGCAATAACTGCCGCTGCGCTAAGGCAAATTCGGCTGCGGTTTGCGAAAAAGCGGGGAGGTTGTAGGGGAGACGGATTTTTTCTAGGGTGGCTGCAAGTTCTGGATTGGCGATCGCATATCCGACTCTCATTGAAGCTAATCGAAATGCTTTGGAAAATGTTCGCAAAATTATCCAATTGGGATGTTGGTGCAATCGGTCTACTAAAGTATTTTGGCTGAATTCAAAATAAGCTTCGTCAATTACTACTAATATCTGTTCCGGCAAACTTGACAGCCATTCTATTTCATCGGCTGTCAAAGCATTGGCTGTGGGGGAATTGGGATGAACGACGAAAACTACCCGTACTGGCGGATTTTGATTTTGATCTATCGCCCTTTTAGCAGCTTCGATATCGATTTCAAAATTCTCCTCTTTTCGCGGCACACTGACAACGGGAATTCCCAGGGTTTGGGCGATAATTCCGTACATGGAAAAGGTGGGATTCGCCACTAAAATCGAGCCGGCGCCGCCCAAGCAAGTAGCTATTAAGAGCGATCGAATTAGTTCGTCGGAACCGTTACCGACAGAAATATTGTCGGCTGTAATGGCGGTTTTTGGCTGTGGAACTCCCCCTAGCCCCCCCTTGTTAAGGGGGGGGACAGGAATAGATTCAG
>JAUBOH010000119.1:0-16736 GCA_036700145.1 Microcoleus occultus BM001215366 | reverse complement strand
ATATTTCTGAGCAAAGGGCCTTGATAATTAGTAAACCGTTCCTCATTCATAAAGTTGCAGCTAATTACTACGTCATTATAAAGGGATAAATTCGCTACAATTGGGATAGTTCTATCGATTTCTTCACCGACTTGGACTTGCCCTTTGAGAACTACCAAAACATCAATATCTGAGTCGGGATGTGCGTCGCCCCGCGCTTGGGAACCGTAAAGTACCATTTGCGTCAGACGATCGCCATAAAGTTGCTCGAAGTGCGATCGCAATTCAGCTAGGATGGTCTTGAGTTTATCGTTGATTTTCATATTTGCGACGGATGTTATGTATTTAGTATAGATATAATTACACTCGGCGGTTTAAACCGCACACTCTTCAACCCGCGAAGGCGGGTTTAGTTTGTGTAGACGCGGTTTAAACCGCCGTCTCAAAATAACAACTGACTGATTACATATCTGTCATCAACCTTGCCTTCCGCAAAATAAATGTCAATACAGTTTCTTGCCCAGTAATAATGTCAGCCCTGCCATCCATTCCCGATTGAATTGAATATTGACGCGGCTCATTTGCTTGGGAACCTCCGAAAAAGTTGCCGCTAGCAGATTCGAGTTTTGTTAAATAATTTTGGTCGGGCTTAATCGAAACTTCGTAATAAGATCCACCTAAATTATTAGCAGGATTTTGAGGGGCGATCGCATCTGGAGCGATTTCGCTGACAGTGCCTTTCAATGTGCCGTAGTCGGGGAAAGGTAAAGCGGAAATCCTGATCTGTACGGGTTGGCCGATTTGGATGCGGGCGATGTCTTGGGATGTGACTTTGGCTTTGATGACTAGGGGTACGTCGCTGGGGACGATTTGGGCGATCGCACTTCCGGCCTGCACAGTTTGACCAGTATTGCGTACTTCTAATCTGAAAATTGTACCATCAGCGGGCGCGCGGATCACGCTATTTTCGAGTTTTGACTCAATCTTATTTAGTTCTTTTTTAGCTTGAATCAATTGTTGTTGAATGGACGATCGCTTCACGAGCAAAATTCGCCGACTTCTACCCAGCTTCTCGGCTACATCTGGCAGGGATGCTGCTAATTTTACCAAAGCCGATTCGACTAATTGCTGTTGGGCAGAACTTTCGCCTTGAGTAGTCTGGAATTGGGCGCTGGCTAAAATTTGATTTTCCAAGTCGCGCAGTTGCTGGTTGATTTGTGCTGCTGCTGTTTGAGATGCAGAGACAATTTCTTGCAACTGCTTTTTTTGACTTCCTAAGCTGGAAGCGTCCACAACGGCGATCGCATCTCCAGCCTTGACTGACTGATTCTCATTCACAGCAATGCTTTCGACGGTGCCTTCGGTTGCTGCTTGCACGACGCGCATCTCTCCGGCGGGACGGACGATCGCATCTGCTTTGACTGTAGTGCTGTATTTGGTGACGCTAGCAAGGGCGATCGCACCCCCAAACGTCGCCACCATCAAAATCCCCCCCAAAGTCGTCCAGCGGCTCACAGGGGGCAAAAATTGGTCGTTCTGAAAGGTTTCAGCAGGTGCGGGTTCGGGAATGTGGGGCATGGCGGTAAGGGGAGAAGGGGAAGTTCGGCAACGGATTCTGTAACGGATTTAACGGATGTTAGGAATAAGTGGATGTGATTTTATTCTGAGTTTTCCGGATAACAGGGATTTGTTAAGAAGTTTCAATCAAAATTCACAGGGTATAGCTAAGAATCCGTACAAATCTCCAGGATTAGTCGGCAAACTTGCCTCGAATATCGATATGACTCAAAAAACCGGGTTCTATTATCGTCACACGTAAGTATTGAATATCTAAATTAGATTCTAAAGGAGTTTGTCATGACGAGAAATTACAAAAATTCACTGTTTACAGAATTAACTGATGCAGAGTCTGCTACTGTCAACGGTGGCAGTGTTATCAACGGTATCAGTGGTAGCAACAGCGATATCAACAGCGATCGCAACATTAACGGCAGTAGCCAGGATCTCAATATGCTGTTTTTTGTACCGCAGCCCGGTCAACTTTATATGTACGATCCGATTCGCCAGCGCCCCTACAAAACTTTGGTGGTTTAGAGATATATGTCTGGTTGTGCGAGCGGGTAAATTTTAAAAATTTATCCGTAATATTCCGGAGAACCATCAATATTTGAGAAACATAGATTAGTGGTCAAACAAAACTAGAAAGTTTCTCGAACTTCTAGCTTGTATTCAATCAATTTCATCAACCAAATGGAGTCAATCATGAAAGAAACTACAGATACCTCATTGTTTACCGAAATCACCGCCGAAGAATCTGCCACCGTCAATGGTGGTCACTACTATTATTCCGAAAACTGTTACCGTCGTCCTGTTCGCCGTCACGTCGTATACCGCCGGAATTGCGACGGTTCCTTCAGAGCAGTAGTTCGCTACTGGTAAAGTTTAGTGCTGTGAAACTGGAGCGATCGCTCTAAATAAATAAAGCGCCTCTAAGTTTGGGGTGCTTTATTTATTTGGGTGGTGATTTATGACTGTTTTTTGCTGATTGGTTAGCCAGCTCTGGGTATTGTCTTTTAGGCTCTACTCATTTGACAAAATGCTAAAAAACATCCCTTTTTTCCCCGGAATATCATTTTACAGAAAACTAAATAATTCTAAGAACTATCCGGTGGTGCTCCAGCAAAGTGAAGAAGATTGCGGGGCGGCTTGTCTGGCAACAATCGCTAAATTTCACGGTCAGAATCTGACAATTAGTCGCTTGCGAGAATTTGTTGGTACGGGACAACAAGGGACGACTTTACTGGGATTGAAACAAGGTGCTGAGGCGATCGGGCTAAATGCGCGATCTGTACGATCGGCTCCTGCTATTTTAGACAAGCTCGATGAAGCACCTTTACCAATGATTATTCACTGGAAGGGTTATCACTGGGTCGTTTTGTATGGAAAACAGGGGTCAAAATATATAATTGCCGATACTGGTGTCGGTATCCGCTATGTTTCTAAAGAGGAATTAGCCGAAGCTTGGACAGATTGGCTGTGCTTGCTCGTGGAACCCGATCCAGAGCGGTTTTTTGCTCAAGATGACGATCGAGCATCTGCAAGTTCCCTACAGAGATGGATGCGGCGAATTGGTATTTACCGCAAGATTTTAATGGAAGCATTTCTGCTAAATATGGTCTTGGGTTTGCTGTCGATTTCTTCGCCTTTTCTCGTTCAAATCCTCACCGACGATATCCTGGTGCGGGGCGATACGCAACTTTTGGCCAGCGTGGCGATCGCAGTTATAGTCATGAATCTTTTTAGCAGCAGTTTAGGACTGGTACAGTCGAACTTGATTGCTCAGTTTTCCCAGCGTTTAGAATTGGGATTTGTGATGGAATTCGGCCGCAAACTATTGCACTTACCTCTGAGTTTTTACGAAACTAGACGCAGCGGCGAAGTCATTAGCAGATTAAGAGATATCCAAGAAATAAATCAATTAGTTTCTCAAGTCGCCATCAGCTTGCCAAGTCAATTTTTTATAGCTGTAGTTTCTTTTTGCTTCATGTTGTTTTATAGCAGACAACTAACATTTGCAGCTACCATTCTGGCTTTATTGATGACTGCTTCTACGATAGTATTTTTGCCCGCATTGCAGAAGAAGACGCGAAACTTACTTGTCCTAGAATCTGAAACTCAAGGCGTTTTAGTAGAAACTTTTAAAGGCGCGCTGACTGTCAAAACTACTAGCAGTACCCAGCAACTTTGGGAAGAATTTCAAACCCGCTTTGGTCGTTTAGCGAATATAACTTTTCGGACTACACAAATTGGCATTCTCAATAATATATTTTCTGGCTTTGTTGCCTCGGCGGGTAGCATTACTCTGCTGTGGCTTGGTAGCGGTTTAGTAATCGAGAAGGTATTGAGTATCGGTCAATTGCTAGCGTTTATCAGTATGAATCAAAATGTCACTACTTGGGTGAATTCTTTAGTAGGATTTACTGACGAAATGACTCGCGTCCAGACAGCAACTCAACGGCTTTCGGAAGTGATCGATGCTGAACCGGAAACCAAAAATGATATTAATAAACCTTTTGTGACTATTCAAAGCCGGGATGATATTCTTTGCAAGAGTGCTAGTTTTCACTATCCGGGAAGACTTGACTTGTTGGAAAATTTTTCTGTCACCTTTCCTGGCGGTCAAGCTATTGCTTTAATCGGTTATTCTGGCTGTGGCAAAAGTACGTTAGCTAAAGTAATTGCTGGTTTGTATCCGCTGAAATCTGGTAATATTAGAATTGGTGATTATAACTTACAGGATTTGTCTCTGGATAGTCTCAGACAGCAGGTGGTTCTGGTTCCTCAAGAAGCGCATTTTTGGAGCCGTTCGATTCTTGATAATTTCCATTTGGGGAACCCAGATATTAGCTTTGAACAGATTGTGAAAGCGTGCAAAATTGCGGGTGCTGATGAATTTATTAGCCAATTGCCTGATAAGTATCAAACTGTTTTAGGGGAGTTTGGAGCGAATATTTCTGGGGGACAAAGACAGAGATTGGCGATCGCCCGGGCAATTCTCAACAACCCGCCCATATTGATTTTAGATGAATCTACCGCAGGGCTTGACCCCGCAAGCGAAGCGGAAGTCTTAGAAAATTTGTTGATGTACCGGCAGGGGAAAACCACGATTTTTATCAGTCACAGGCCGCGAGTGATCGATCGCGCTGATTGGATTATCATGTTAGAGCGCGGCAGGTTGAAAGTGCAAGGATCGGCTGCAAAATTGCGATCGATTCCAGGAGATCATTTAGAGTTTTTGCATCCTTGAATTATATCAATTCTGGTTGGACTCCCGATCATACCTAGGAAACAGCAGTGCCGTTTCCTGATGGGAGGAGGACACGGCAGTGCCGTTTCCCTACCCGATTAATTGTAGGGACACGGCACTGCCGTGTCCTGATAGTTCGACGTTAATGCACTCTGCAAACAAGGGCGATCGCCTCTTGATTTTCCAGCACCAAGCCGTACTCCAAACCTTCAACAACTGCTTGACAAGAAGCATCCAAAATATTAGTAGAAACCCCCACAGTCGTCCAACGATCTTGACCGTTGCTAAACTCAACCAATACGCGAGTTTTTGCACAAGTACCCGCACCAGAGTCCAGAATTCGCACCTTGTAATCTGTTAGGTAAAAATGTGCGATCGCCGGATAAAAATTCACCAAAGCTTTTCGCAAAGCCGCATCCAAAGCCGAAACCGGGCCGTTTCCTTCCGCACATTCCAAAATATTTGTGCCGTTTACTGACAATTTCACCGTTGCTAAAGCCGTACAATCTTCGCCAACCTTATCGCAGTGGACTTGAAATCCCTTAATTTCAAACCAAGGCTGGCGCTTTCCCAAAGCCTCCCGCATCAACAATTCAAAAGATGCCTCAGCACCCTCAAATTGATATCCTTGACTTTCCAAATCTTTCAATTTTTCGAGAATTTGGCGGCAAGCAGGATTTTTGCGATCGAGCTCAATGCCAAAAGTCCGCGCTTTTGCTAAAACATTACTCAAACCAGATTGATCGGAAATCACAATTCGCCGGATGTTGCCGATTTTTTCTGGTTCCAAGTGTTCGTAAGTTAACGGATTTTTCTCAACAGCCGATACATGAATTCCGCCTTTGTGAGCAAAAGCCGAAAGGCCGACAAAAGGAGCATGATCGTCGGGAGCCAGATTCACAATTTCGCTGATCGATCGGCTAACCTGAGTTAATTTAACTAATTGCTCATCTTGAATGCAATCATAACCCAACTTGAGCTGAAAATTAGGAATCAAAGAACACAAATCGGCATTGCCGCAGCGTTCGCCGTAACCGTTAATAGTTCCCTGTACCATTTTCACTCCTTCCTGCACCGCAGCCAAAGCATTAGCAACTGCAACTCCAGAGTCGTTGTGAGTGTGAATTCCCAGTTGAATTTTAGACTTTCTCCCCCCCTTAATAAGGGGGGGTTGGGGGGGGTGAACTTCCGATTGCGAAATATCCCAACTTTCTATTATTCCTGCCACATCGCGAACAACCTGACTGACTTCGTGAGGTAAAGTACCGCCGTTAGTATCGCAAAGCACCAGCCATTCTGCACCAGCATTCGCCGCCACTTCTAAAGTTTTAATCGCATAATCGGGATTGTGTTTGTAGCCGTCAAACCAGTGTTCGGCATCGTAAATAACGCGCCTTCCCTGACTACGCAAATATTCTATTGTATCTCGAATCATCGCCAGATTTTCTTCTAGCGTCGTCTTTAAACTTTCAATAACGTGCAAATCCCACGACTTGCCGAACAGCGTTACCCAGCGAGTACCGGCGGACAAAATATCCTGCAACATTTCATCATTTGCTGCTGTCTTTCCCGGCCGCCTAGTCGAACAGAAAGCCACAACTTCTGCTTGAGTTAACGGCTGTTCTTTGAGCCGCCAAAAAAACTGTACGTCTTTAGGATTGGCTCCCGGCCAGCCGCCTTCAATAAACGGAATTCCTAAACTGTCTAACTGCCGAGCAATTCGCAGTTTGTCTTCGAGAGATAAGCAGAGTCCCTCGCACTGAGCGCCGTCTCGCAGCGTGGTATCGTAGATCCAGAGCTGGTTTGTCATGTGGAATTAGGAATTAGAATTTGCTAATCTATGAATTACCATATTAGATGAATTTATTTGAAATTAATGCGACAATATATAGGAAAATTAACATAAATCTAACTGGGGTAAATTGCTGTGGTCAAGGTACAAGCGCAAGGAAAAACATTTGAGTGCGATCGCGGGGCGAATCTCCGCGAAGTATTGCTCAAAAACGGCATCGATCTCTACAACGGCAGCGCCAAAATCATCAACTGCCACGGGCTAGGCACTTGCGGCACCTGCGCCGTCACTGTCGAGGGCGAAGTTTCCGAAATGCAGTGGCGGGAAAAAGCGCGACTTTCGGTTCCTCCCCATTCTCCGGCATCCAACCGCCGTTTGTCCTGCCAAACCAAGGTTTTAGGCGATATTAAGGTGACGAAATATGACGGTTTCTGGGGCCAGGGCTCTGAGATTGTCTGGAAACCGATCGCGTAGATTTTTTGTTAAGGAAGGCTGATAGGACGATCGCCCTGCCAGATAATATATCAGACTTCCACAATAATTCTCACTGTAAAGTGCGCGCACTAGCACCTTACCATAAAGAAGGCAAAGAGGTCAAAAAAGCCAGAAAGTCCAGATAAAAGTCAATGAATTCATCTCAAGATATTTTGATTATTGGCGGCGGAATTATCGGTCTTTCGCTAGCAGTAGAACTGAAATTGCGAGGGGCTTCTGTCGCCGTTCTCACCGCCGATTCTAAACAACCGACGGCCCGGGCTGCTGCCGGAATGCTCGCCCCGCAAGCCGAACGAATTCCGCCCAGTCCGATGCTGGATTTGTGCTTGCAAAGTCGCGCACTGTATGCAGCCTGGGTGGAACGGCTAGAAGATATTACGGGGTTGAAAACGGGATATTGGCGATCGGGCATTCTCGCACCAGTGTGTCAAAATGAGTCTCAAGAAAAGCCGTTGTTGTCGAACCTTAACTCTCAATGGTTGGACGGAGATGCTGTTCGCCAGCACCAGTTTGGATTGGGTGAATCAGTAATTGGCGGTTGGTGGTATCCAGACGACGCTCAAGTTGACAACCGCGCTTTATTTCGGACGCTTCAAGCGGCAAGTAAAGAATTGCAAATTGAGATTATACAAGGCAATGCAGAGGAAATTATTCTGCAGGAAAACCGAGTTTTTGGCGTTGAAACAACGGTAGGAAAATTGCAAGCTGACCGTTATGTTTTGGCTGCGGGTGCTTGGTCTGAGCGGTTATTAAATATTCCTATTTTTCCGAGAAAGGGACAAATGCTGTCAGTATGCGTACCAGAAAATTGGGGAGTTATCCAGCCGCTGCAAACAGTTTTATTCGGGACTGGCATTTATATTGTGCCGCGTCAAGATGGCAGAATTATTATTGGTGCAACTAGCGAGAATGTAGATTTTACGCCGGGAAATACGCCTGCGGGAATCCAAAGTTTGCTAGCAGGAGCTATGCAGTTATATCCAGAATTACAAAATTATCCGATTCTGGAGTTTTGGTGGGGATTTAGACCGGCAACGACCGATGAATTGCCGATTTTGGGTGCTAGTGCTTGGGAAAATTTGACATTGGCTGCGGGGCATTATCGCAATGGCATTTTGTTGGCTCCGGTGACGGCTAAATTGTTGGCTGATTTGATTTGGAGTCAGAAATTAGATCCGTTATTGGCTGCTTTCAATTATTCGAGGTTTGCATTTTCAGTCTTGGACGCAGAACCTCTAGATGTACGGGGTTCTTCAGCAGCGCACCAGCCTAGAACACCTTATGATAATTTGAATATGAGCTAGCTCATAGAAAGATTTGGGAAAATTTGGCAAGCTGAGAGTAAGGTTAAATAGGAGGTCAATTTTCTGACCGATACTGCTCTCAATTTTAAGACTGCACCGGGCCATGAAGTGCTGGCGGCGGCTGGAAAGAAAATGCTGAGGCCGGGGGGAAAAGCTGCGACGGAAATGTTGTTTGAATGGGCGGATTTTCAGCCTGGGGAAACTGTTTTGGAGTTGGCTGCTAGTTTTGGATATAGTTCGATCGCCCTGGCTGAACGTTTTGGCGTAAAAGTAGTGGGAGTTGAGAAAAATCCCGACAGTGTAGCGCGCGACGAGTGCTAACGTTGCAGCAGCGGGTTTGAACGATCGAGTGGAAATTGTGGAAGGAGATATTTTTCACTTGGATCGGATTTCTGTACAGTTTGATTGGGTGTTGGCTGAAGCTATCCTGACGATGCAGTCGCCGTCGGGGAAAGCTAAAATTGTATCGGGAATTGGCGATCGGCTAAAACCGGGCGGCAAGTTTCTTTCTCACGAACTTTTAGCCCGAAACCGAGAATCAGAAATTCACAAAGCTTTATCAGAAGTGACTCGGGCCAATTCAACGCCTTTGTCTGAGTCGGGTTGGATTGCTGTTTGCCAAAACGCGGGTTTGCAAGTAGAAAAGTGTCAAACTGGGGCGATGGGACTCCTCAACTTGCCGCGAATGGTTGAAGACGAAGGTTTTGCGGGTACTGTGCGGATTTTGTGGAATGTTTTAAGTAAATCGCAAATTCGCGATCGGGTGTTAGCAATGCGTCGAGTTTTCCAGCATTACCAACAGGATTTAGGTTACATCATCATCTGTGCCAAAAAACAATCTTCAGGGAGTCAAAATTTATGACGGCTACTCTTTTACCGCTACAATCTTCAACAATCCAACTCCGAGAAGCAATTGAATATCCCGCCGCCGGAGTGCTGAGCAAAGTTTTACTAAAAGACAATAATTGTCAGTACAATTTACTTTGTCTGGCCGCTGGTAGCGAGGTTTCCGAACACAATTCGGCGCGCAATGCTACAGTTAATGTCATCGAAGGAAAGGGAATTTTGACATTGGAAGGCAAAGATATTGTCTTGGAACCGGGGGTGTTTGTTTTCATGTCCGCCCGCGCTCTGCACGCCTTGAAAGCTGAGTCGAATTTGGCATTTATCTTGACATTTTCTGAGCCTCATTAATGCTTTAAATCCCGAGCGAGTTTGTAGTAAGGACTTCAGTCCTCCCCATAGGGTTTGTAGTAAGGACTAAAGTCCTTTATCTAAGGTTCGTAGTGAGGACTTCAGTCCTCTCTATGCAGCTTTTAGTTAATCAGGACTAAAGTCCTTACTACAAACCTTTAATCTATTTCTTCCCCAGAGGCGAGATTCTCCAGTTGTTCCCAATCCAACACAGTAATTTTACCGCCTCGACTGTAGGAGAGAAACGGCTTGAGTTTCTTAAACAATCGCACGCATTCTTCGTAGGTAATTCCAATACTGCGAGCAATTTGATAGTAGGGAAAACGTTTTTCTAAACATACACTATTATCCGCAATCTTCGTACCTTGCTCGATCGCAAAATAATGAATAAATCGGGCCAAGCGGACGATCGCCCTTTCCGACACCAAACCGTGCACTGTCTCGTGCAGTTGCTGCAACCGCTGGTTAAAAATTGCCAATATTCGCAAAGCAATTTCGGGATTTTCCGCAATAGCTGCTAGTAAAACTTCCCGTTTTGTGGTAAGAACTTGCACATCAGTTTCTGCCGTCACCGTTGCGGGGGCGATACCGTTGCCCAACAAAGCAGGTGCGGCAAAAATATCTCCTTGAAATAAGGTGCGGAGAATTGTTTCTTTGCCCGCCGCCGCTGTTTTTGCCACCCGCAGAGAACCGCTCAATCATGGTGTATAATTTTTCGGGGATGCGATCGCCCTCATACATCACAACTTCTCCCTGTCCGTAAGTCCGAATTGCTGTATGTTCTTGCAATCGCTCTAATTCAGTTTGGTTTAAGCTGCCAAATATTCCAATTTGAGCCAGTTGCTCGACAGTTGCTTTCATGCAGTTAACTCTACTATATCTAAGTCTAATAAGAGTACAATAACTGTGAATCCAGAATATATTCAGCAAAGCAAAGCCATCTACGAAAATGCAGAACCCGAATATCGGCGATATTATTTTGATGAGGTAGCTGGCGGATTTGTGCTAATTCACCAGCAACACAATCTTAATAATTCGGAAATCTTTCTAGCTGAAGTTTTGGCTAAAATAGGGAAGAGAGTTAAAATGTTGAGCGAGCAAGCAGCAGAGGGTGTGAGAACGCCAGATGCTGAGATTGACGGTGAGATTTCCGAATTTAAGGAGTTGACAGAACAGACTCAAAACATCAGAGACCGAGTGCAAGAAGGCATCAGTAGAGCAAAAAATCAAGGTGCATCAGCCGTTATTTTTCACATCAACCGAGAAGTTTACGAAGTTTGGAAAATCAACGCTGGCCTCAAACAAGCTCTGTTTTGGGATACCGAAAAGCAAATTCAAAAAATAATTTTGGTGTTTAACAGCGAACAGATTCAAATCATCACAAGGGAAGAGTGGAAAAATGGAAGATCATTTCAGCGAATTTAAAGAGATTGTAGGGCGTGGATTGCAGAACAATATGCCGCGAGATGCTAAACTAATTACTCTAGGGCAAATTTTATATGCTGTTACCCGCGACGATCTAACAAATGAAGAAGGTTGGCAGCTTGAAAAGATGATGGGTGGCAGAACACAGTGGGAAGAGGCACTTGAGTATAGTATTTTTGGCTATCCAGTAGATACGGCAACTCCACCTTTAGACAAACCTCTAATTATTGCAGGCAAGACTTTTCATTCTCGGTTGATGACGGGGACTGGAAAATATCGCAGTATTGCAGAAATGCAGCAAAGTGTCAATGCTAGCAGGTGCGAAATTGTGACTGTAGCTGTGCGGCGAGTGCAGACAAATGCTCCCGGTCATGAAGGATTGGCGGAGGCTCTGGATTGGACTAAAATTTGGATGCTGCCAAATACTGCTGGTTGTCAAACTGCGGATGAAGCTATTAGAGTAGCTCGTTTGGGCCGGGAAATGGCGAAACTTTTAGGGCAGGAAGACAATAATTTTGTCAAGTTAGAAGTGATTCCCGATGCTAAGTATTTGCTGCCAGATCCGATCGGCACTTTGGAAGCGGCAACACAATTAGTCAAGGAAGGTTTTGCCGTTTTGCCTTACATCAATGCCGATCCCCTGCTGGCAAAACGCCTAGAAGAAGTCGGCTGTGCGACAGTCATGCCTTTAGGTTCGCCGATCGGTTCCGGGCAAGGGATCAACAACGCGGCCAACATTCAAATAATTATTGACACGGTAAAGATTCCTGTGGTTGTCGATGCCGGGATCGGAACGCCCAGCGAAGCAGCCCGAGCAATGGAAATGGGAGCCGATGCACTGTTGATTAATTCGGCGATCGCCAATGCCCAAAATTCCCCCGCGATGGCAAAAGCAATGGGAATGGCAGCAGAAGCGGGGCGGATGGCGTACTTAGCAGGTAGGATGCCCGTCAAGGATTACGCGATCGCCTCTTCCCCCGAAACAGGTACTGTCACCTCAAAATAAATTCCTGAATTTTCCTGGGCGCTTTTTTGGTACAGTTGTAAGCATCAAAAATATTAAGGATTGTGACCGATGCCTTACATCAAAGATGACGATGGACGCCTGAACAACTTTGCTAAAGAGCCGAAGGTGTATGAAGCCGTACCTCCCAACCAAAATCAGCAACGCAACTACATCATCATGGGTATTGCAGCAGCCATGTTAGTGGCCGGTTTGGTGTACGTGGCGGCCTCAGTCTAAAAACTGGGCTGAAACTCAAAGCTGCTTCAAATCGAAATTTAAAATAATCCTTCCGCAAACCATGTTTTCCAACCGAGGGAAACATGGTTTTTGTGTTTCAATAAAAGCAGGCAGTCTTAAACAGTTGACAGTTGACAGTTGACAGTTGACCTGGGGGGGCGAAGTGATAAGAACGGAGATTTAAACTCCGTTCTTATCACAATCTGCCGACCTGAGTAAGGGCTTCCAACCCCGGCTATTCGGTGACATTCCTGAAGCGTGCGTTGCGAGCTGAAAAACTAAATAAGACAAGCAGAAATTTTGTCGATCGATATCTGCGTTTGAGTTCAGGGACTTGGGTTGCAATTAATCAGACCCGATCGTCACAAACATAAATTTGCCAATTAAAAATCTACAATCCTTTGGTCATCACCGGTGCGACTGACTGCCGTTCGGGCATTCCTTGCGATTTATGAGCGCTCGAGATTTCAACTCTCAACTCTAAAATCTAAAATCTACAATCCAAAATCTAAAATCTAAAATCTAAAATCTAAAATCGGCTGACCGTGATGTCTATTCCTTCCCAAAAAGTTTCTAGCTCGAACAAGCTGATCTACCAACGCTTGAAACAGGCGATCGACCTCAATTTACGCCGTCAAATTTTTATCGCCGCCTGCGATGACTTGTACTTGCGAGACTGTCTCGCAGCCCGCTTGCAGGCAGAATTAGCTACCCAAGACTCCCCGATCGACTACCCCCGATTTGTCAGCTTGGAACTCGACTTGAGCGATCCAAATCCTTGGGGCTCGATCGCCGCGTGGCTGACCCAACACCAACCGCCCCAAAACAGGGGCTTCCCAGGCCGTTTGCCGGGATTTCAAATTCTGGGGGCCGAACACCTGAGCAGGCACGACGCAGCCGTACAGTGGTCGTTCCTGAGCTATTTGAGAGACATCGAAGCACACCTGCAACTGTGCGAGTCTACTCTGTTGCTGTGGGTGTCGCGCCCCTGGCTGAGTTCGATCGAGCAGTCAGCACCGGAATTTTGGCACTGGCGAACCGGAGTATTTGAGTTTGAAGGCGAACCAACTCCAGCTAAGGGAGACCCAGGGCACTTTGAGGATGAAGGGCACTCCGAAAACTTGGGTTTTTTGCGCGACAGCGGAGACCCCGGCGACAAATTTTTAAGATATTCAGAGTCTGGACAATCCCAAGTTTCCGATTCCCCATCTGGCGCGCCAGATTCTAAATCCGTCGAACTGGCAGATTTGGTTCTAGCAGCGGCTTCTGGAGAGTTGTCAGCAGAAAATAATGTCGCATCGGAGGACAATTTTGGGCCGTTGCAAACTCTGCAATACATAGAGTTACTGCAAGAACATCAGTGCTGTTCTGAAGCCTTGGCTTTGGCTTATTACAATTTGGGGAATTGCTACCGCGATCGCATTCTGGGTGGAGACGCTTCTTTTCAAAACCTGACAATCGCCATTCGCGCGATCGAGCAAGTGATTGCGTACCTCGAACTCGACAGCAACTTGCAGGAAAATCAACCACCAACCGACGAATGCGCGCGGCTGATTGCCCAATTGAAACAAAATTTAACTGACTGCGCCGAGGAGTCCGATAGTCTACCGCCAATTTCTGATCTGCTCAACGATCTCGGTACTTTCTACTGGATGCTGTCGCGCGATCGTACCCAGCATCACACCTCAGACCCGGTATCCTGCCTCGAACGCAGCATCGCCCTTTACCTTGAAGGTTTGAATCGAACAGATGACCAGAGTCCACCTCAAACCCGCGTTAGATTAAACAAAAATTTGGGAATCGCTTCGGCAGATTTAGCCCGATATCAAGACAAGACAGAGAACTTGCAGCAAGCCGTTGCAGCTTACCAACAAGCGCTGCTGGATTTAGACCCCGCAGTCGAACCCCAGCAGTACGCGGCGGCTCAGAATAATTTGGCGACAGCATACTGGAATTTAGCCCAAGACGGTGAGCCGTTAGCGAAGCCCTCGGAGAGGATCGTCTATCTCAAAAGCGCGATCGCAGCTTACACCGAAGCCCTCTCGTGCTACAGTCCCGAACGAGAACCCCTCAACTATGCCGGAGTCCAAAACAACCTCGGTACCGCCTGCTGGAACCTCGCCCAGCACGAACCCTCAGAACTCCTCTCAGTCAGGGCGATTGAGGCCTACTGCGAAGCCTTGAAATACCGCACCCGAGAATTAGTACCAGCAGCAGCAGCAGCAACCTACAACAATCTCGGTACCGCTTATTGGCATTTGGCCAACCAGTTCCAGCAGAAACAGGCCCGGACGGAATCATTGCAGCAGGCGATTGCCGCCTACGAAGCCGCCCTGGATATCGCTGGAGAGCTCGATCGAACCCAACTCACCTTTGACACTTTAGCCGCCCGCAACAATCTCGGACTAGCCCACTATCAACTAGCCACAGACCCAGATTTCGCCCTCAACAAAGCCGCACAGACCAGCCATCTAGAAGCAGCGCTGCACCACCAGTTGCAAGTGTGCGCCGCCTGGGGACAACATCTCCAGGACAAAGGGTTAACATATGGGGATAAACTCAACTTGCCGTTTGCGGCCAACTCTCAAGCTGCTGATTCCCGGCAAACAGCATTGAGCTATATTGTTAAAACGATTAGAGCTTTCTATAGCGAATGCGGGCTGCCAGGCCAAAATTTAGCCTTATCCAAAGTCCCCGGAGATTTATTGCCCGAAATCTTGCGTAGGTTATAAATATGGCTATAACTATTAAAAGCTCAATTTTTTCGAGATTTGTATCCAGTTTTCTATTATTATGGCTGAATATTCTTGCCTAATTCTTCAAGCAAAGTTGTGGTCATGGCCCCTGTAAAAATTCTTGTGGTTGATGACGACCCGGCAATCCGAAATTTAATTCACCGTTTTTTAAGCCAGCAAGGTTATCAAGTTGAGTCTGGCGAGGACGGTCAGACTGGTCTGGAATTATTTGAGCAACTCAATCCTGACTTAGTAGTTCTAGATGTAAATTTACCCGATACTACTGGCTTCAAACTGTGTCAAGAAATGCAAAGACGCACGGGCGTGTTTGTGTTGATGCTGACGAGTAGAACCGATGAAGCTGACAAAATGAAAGGGTTTGCCGAAGGTGCTGACGACTACATTACTAAACCATTCAGTCTTGTAGAGATTGGGGCTCGCGTCGCAGCTATTTTAAAGCGCAAGCGGATTGTTACTCCCGCCGAACAACAAAGCCTTACCTTTGGACAGCTACTCATAGATCCAGTCCGGCGCGAGGTGATTCTCGGCAATCAGATAGTTGCTTTGACTGCTTTAGAATTCGATCTGCTGTACTGTTTGGCAAGCAAACCGGGTCGCGTGTGGAGGCGATCGGAACTGCTGCAGGAAGTGTGGGACTACGAGTATGTAGGAGCCGATCGCGTGGTGGATGTCCATATCGGACAAATTCGCCGCAAAATTGAACCAGATACCACTCAAATTTCGATGATTCAAACCGTCCGGGGCGTGGGTTACAAGTTTGAGCCAACCACCTAGTAGCATTCGGCCAAAAGGCAGCCGGAACACAAGGCAAAAGGCTGTAGGGGCGGGTTCACCAAGATCTCTGATTAACATACTCGATATTTGTAAACCCGCCCTCCCCACGCAATGATTCAGATCGATCGAGTATCTGATTGCTGGTTCTGCAAATACTCGCGCACTTGGAGAGCCCGCTCAAAACCCCTGTGCACGCAATCTCCCAAAGCCACCCCGCCAACGTAGTTGCTGCACAAATACAGCCCGGGCAAAGATTTTAAGCCATTCTCGATCTGTTGCAGGCGATCGAGATGCCCCAAATTGTACTGAGGAATTGCCCGCTTCCACAGCTTCACCGCCAAAACCTTCGGCTGCGCCGCCCCAGGCTTCAGCAAAATCCGAGACAAATCTCGGTGCACCTCCCGAACGATTTGTTCGGCGTCCAGATTGCCAATTTCCGAATCAGTAGCCCCGCCGATGTAACTCGTGAGAGTTTGCCAGCCCGCAGGCGCGCGATCGGCAAATAAACTCGATGTCCAAATCGTCCCCAGAGTCCGAATTCCCTGTCCCCTCGGAATTAAATTTCCAAAACCCACTAATTTACCCTTGACATCCGACACCGGATATGCTAATACAACGCAGGCAACCGTAGGATAAGTAAAAGCTTGTAAAGCGCTGCTAACGGACGGTTGCAGAGGCCCCAACAACTCTGCCGTAACGTAAGCCGGCGTTGTCAAAACCACAGTCCGGGCCTCAACTTCCTGCTGTCCGTCCGGCGTCGAGAATACAGCAATGTAAGTTTCGCGTTCTGTGCGATCGAGCCGAGTCAGATGCCAGTTCAGTTTCAGCCGATCGGCCAATTGAGCGGCGATCGCAAGCGGCAGAGCCTTCAACCCCCCTTTAAACGAGCCCAACTCCCCCGGCTTAGTAGCCGGAACATTCGGGTCAGCAACAATCTTTAGCCCCCCCTTACCAAGGGGGGGTTGGG
>JAUBOH010000118.1:12816-16765 GCA_036700145.1 Microcoleus occultus BM001215366 | reverse complement strand
TAACTAATAACTAATAACTAATGACTAATGACTAATGACTAATGACTAATGACTAAATTTCCCTTCGCTTCAATTCAGCTCTCCGCAATATGTAAGTAGCGGCACAATCTGCGTGGGGATGGTCTGCTAAAACTTCGGCGAGTTCCAACACATATCCGGCGATGTCCGGCCCCAGCTTCTCAGTAAGCACTTGACGTTCCCGAGAGGCGAGTTCTTGCACGCGGGCCTTGGCTTGCCAGTTGGGAGAAAACATCTTGTCAATCTCGGTGTGGAATCCCAGACTTTCGAGAATGTCCCACTCGCCGTTATCGCACCAAATGCCCCCGCACAGCATACAGCGCTCTATGTAAAAGGGCACTCTGCTGAAGGGAACTTTCGCCCGCGACAGATAGTGACCGTCTTCGGGACACAGCGCTGCTTTGCTGTCGTAGACAGACGGCGTGAATTCTATGCCGAGAGTCCCTGTCGTCGCCTGTGGCTTCTCGGATTTGTTGTACCACTGGCTTTGCTCTTTCTGCCAAGCTTCGTATTCTCTGCCTGGAATCCAGATACCGTAACAGTTGGGACACCACTGCACCGACATACTGCCGGCTAAGGTGCCGCCTTCTAAGTTGGGATGTTTACATTTTGGACATTCCACCGCTTTATTTCTCCTTGCCTTCTCAATTCGCTATTAATTCAGTTATTAATTCTGTATCTGGGCCGGCCCTGAAGAACCAGAATTTTTTTGCAGCAGCGCGCCGCAGTAGCCAATTAGCGTGTTAAGCCGCGCGATCGCCGCAGTTTGCCTCGCCTCTGCTGTCGCACGCTGGCGCGACGCTTGCAAAAACGTGACATCTGTCCCCAATAACCGCAGTTGCTTGTGTATTTCCGTCAGATAGGACTGCTCTGGGGGTGTTTCTGAGGCGTCTAACTCACCGCTGTGGACTCTCATAATTTGGTTTGCGAAAAATTGTTGCACTTTTCTGTATTCGATCGCCAGCGCGGCCCGATCCAGATTATCCTGTGCAGCAGTTCTTTGTAGCTGTTCTAGTGCTTGCTGTAATTCTTGGTAGCACTGGCGGCGGTCTTCGGACAATATCATGATTTTGTAAACAAATTTGTATTTATAATCAAAGTAGATTCTTGTTTAAGGTTTGCTCATATTAAGGGAAGCCGTGGGTTTTTGCCGCAATTCCCTGTTTATTGAGAACTTTTTTTGATTTGCTGCCCTGACTCGACCATTCTGGCTGCTGCTTTTAGTTTAGCGTTGGCTGGGAAAAGCCGATCGCCCGCGACCTCGACTCTTACCGCCAAAATATTCTTATTTTACCCGATCGACCGACGGCTGCCGCAGCAGTAGTGTCACTATATTTTCCTACCTGCGAGGGGGGGCAGCTCGGAATTACATAGGTATAGTTAACAGAAAAATCGACTATTTTTGGGAATTGCAAATTGTGGCATTCAATTAGTTTAGTATAGCTAAACACATAATTTCGGCAATTCAACCGAAAACCGGCTTTTAACCATTTGTATTTCTAAGTTTTAAAGGTGTACCCCATGAACGCGAACACTCTGACTCCCTCTCCTTCGATCGATCCTGCTGTAGTTCCCGATTGGCTGCAAGAATGTCTGAATTGCCGATCGCAGCCTGATGCGGGCCCTAACCCGAATTGCTCGACTGACAACGGCTTAATTTGTCGCGCCTTTGAATTTGCCCGCGACTTGCACGAAGGACAGTACCGCAAATCTGGAGAACCTTACATTTGCCATCCGGTAGCTGTAGCTGGAATACTCCGATATATGGGCGGAAACAGCGTCATGATTGCCGCCGGTTTCCTCCACGACATTGTTGAAGATACAGATATTACTCTCGAAGAAATAGAACAGCGGTTCGGCGCGGAAGTGCGACAGTTGGTCGAAGGTGTCACCAAACTCTCTAAGTTTAACTTTTCCAGCAAAACAGAGCGCCTTGCTGAAAATTTCCGCCGAATGTTCCTAGCAATGGCTAAAGATATTCGCGTCATTGTCGTCAAACTGGCAGACAGGCTGCACAACATGAGGACTTTGGAGCATTTGTCCGAAGAAAAGCAGCGCAGTATTGCTCTAGAAACCCGAGAGATTTTTGCTCCTTTGGCGAACCGTTTGGGTATCGGGCGCTTTAAGTGGGAATTGGAAGATTTAGCGTTTAAATACCTGGAACCGGAAGCTTACCGCGAAATTCAGGACTTGGTGGCAGTCAAGCGGGGCGATCGAGAAACTCAACTCGCAGAAGTCACAGATAGTTTGCGAGAAAGACTTGACAATTTAGGCATTAAATGCTATGAAGTCAGCGGCCGTCCCAAACATTTGTACGGGATTTATGGGAAGATGCACCGGCGGCAAAAAGGGTTTAACCAAGTGTACGATATGGCTGCGGTGCGGATCATCGTAGAAACCAATGATGACTGTTATCGGGCTTTGGCGATCGTCCACGATTCTTTCCGCCCGATTCCCGGCCGCTTCAAAGATTATATCGGTTTACCAAAAGCCAACCGCTATCAATCTTTGCACACCGGAGTAATCGGAACCAGCGGCCGCCCCATCGAAGTACAAATTCGCACAGTAGCAATGCACCACATTGCCGAATACGGAATTGCGGCGCACTGGAAATACAAAGAAACCGGCGGTTCCAACACCAAAGTTACCGGCGACGACGAAAAATTTACTTGGCTGCGACAACTCCTAGAATGGCAAAGCGACCTCAAAGACGATAGCGAATATTTACAAAGCATTAAAGACAACTTATTCGACGAAGATATCTACGTTTTCACTCCCAACGGAGACGTAATTGCTCTCAATAGCGGCTCAACTCCCGTAGATTTTGCTTACCGCATTCACACAGAAATTGGCAATCGCTGCACCGGTGCCAGAGTCAACGGGCGAATGGTGACACTAGACAAGGTTTTAAAGAACGGCGACATTGTAGAAATATTGAATCAAAAAAACGGTCATCCGAGTTCCGACTGGCTGAATTTTGTCAAGACAAACGGAGCAAAAAATCGAATTCGCCAGTGGTTGAAGCGATCGCACCGAGATGAAAATCTGGCTCGCGGGCGGGAATTGCTAGAAAAAGAATTAGGTAAAAACGGCTTAGAATCCTTGCTGAAATCCGAACCCATGCAGTCAGTGGCTCAGCGCTGCAACTACCACAGCGTCGAAGATTTAATCGCCGGTTTGGGCTACGGCGAAGTGACTCTAAATCTCGTAGTAAATCGACTGCGAGATTTAGTAAAAGTGAAGCAGAAAATAGAAGCTGCTCCTGCGGTGGGAACTCAGGAATTGCCCGTGCAAATACCTGCGATGATGCCGCCAAAACCGACACCGAGTTCGTCTCCGAGCAAATCGCCGATCGCAGGTGTAGAGGGATTGCTCTACCATTTATCTGGCTGTTGCTGTCCGATTCCCGGCGAAGCAATCATTGGAGTGGTGACTCGCACGCGCGGCATTTCGATTCACCGCCAAGGTTGTTCAAATGTTGAAAGCGTACCTGGGGATAGGTTAGTTCCTGTGAGTTGGAATTCGAGCGATCGCAATGGTAGCCGCCCGAATACTTATGCTGTTAACATTCAAATTGAGGCTCTCGATCGAGTCGGAGTTCTCAACGATGTACTGTCGCATTTAAAGGACAACAAAGTCAACGTCCGCAGCGCTCAAGTCAAAACCTATCCAGGATTGCCGGCCTTAATTGACTTGTGCATGGATATCGAAGATAAGGAACAGTTCGAGCGGACTTGTATGCAGATTAAAAAGATGAGCGATATTTTGAATTTGCGGAGGCTGAGTGAAGGAACTTAAGAAAGACGGCGGTTAAAACCGCGCCTATAAAAACCAAGTCCGCCTCCGCGGACTGAAGAAGATAACGTAATTTTAACCGTTCGTTCTTTCTTTAACCGGCGTCGGCTGGTTTTGCTTGTATAGACGCGAATTA
>JAUBOH010000118.1:0-12716 GCA_036700145.1 Microcoleus occultus BM001215366 | reverse complement strand
TGTAGTGATGACTTTAGTCAGCAAAAAGAAGGACTGAAGTCCTCACTACAAACCTATAGTTGATATTTTACTTGACATGATATCAAACTATTTTTTGTATAATTCTTGTCCTTATTTCGCCGGACTCGCCGGCTTTGCATCGCCCAATTTTTGCAGCAAAAACTGCTGTGCGACTTGTCCGGCTTCCTGCTGTTGCTTATCAACTTGATAGTTCATTTGGCGCATATCTTTCTCGGAGATTTTGCCACCCAATTCGGCGATTACAGGGCGCAATTCCGGGTGTTGTTCCAAAACTTGCGATCGCACAACCGGCACTGCTTGATAGGGCGGAAAATATTTTTTATCATCTTTGAGCACCACCAAACCCAAGCTTTGAATCAAACCGTCCGTTGTATTTCCAGCAATTACATCTACCTCTTTTTGTTCCAGCGCTTGATAAAGCAATCCTAATAACAATTCCTTCGGTTCATCCGCAAAATTAATCCCGTAAGTTTTAGCCAATCCGGGAAATCCATCTTCTCTATCCTTAAATTCCGGGCCGAAACCCGCCCGCAGTTTGGGTGCGGCTTTTCCCAATTGAGAGAGAGTTTGTAAATTGAGTTTTTTCGCATCATCTCCCCGCACGATAATCGCAAAACTGTTGTCAAATCCCAGCGGTTCCATCCATTCTGCCTTAAACTGTTTGGGATACTCTTGTTTGAGATAGTCTAAAACTTTTTTGGGGTCAGAAATCGGCTTTTGTTTGAGCAAGTTGGCGTAAGCAGTACCCGTGTATTCGACATATAAATCGATTTTACCTGTTGTTAGAGATTGATGGCAAAGCGAACCACCGAGATTCAATTCCCGTTCTACCTTGATATCAGTTTTAGCTTCAATATGACGCGCTAGCATTTCTGCGAGGATGACTTGTTCGGTAAAGTCTTTCGAGCAGATGACAACTTGTTTTTGAGGCTTAGAGGTACATCCTGCTGCTGCAAGCAAGCAAAGCAGCGAGCAGGAATAGAAAAAAAAATCGTACTTAGATATTTTCATAAGCGAAGTCATTTTTTAGTTTTACAATTATTAGCTTCTAATTTATAGCATTTGTGATTGATTTGTAAACCCAAGATCCCGAAGTCTTGGAGAAGTCGGGGATCTAAAGTCGATCGCACTTTACCCAACTTCCGTTTTACTGTTGTAACATTTATCTATAGACATGGAGGACAAAAGATGGTAGTCAGCGATATTATCCAGCAGCAGCGGCAATTTTTTGCGACTGGGAAAACTAAAGATGTCGATTTTCGGATTCAACAACTGAAACTGCTTCAAAGCGCGATCGAACTCAATCAATCACGAATAGTCGATGCTGTCAAGGCCGATTTGAATCGCCCGGAATTCGAGGCTTATTTTGAAATCGCATCCATCGCCGAAGTTAATTATGCCATCAAAAACCTCAAATCGTGGGTAAAACCGAAAAAAGTACCAACTTCGATCGACCAATTCCCCGCATCAGCCCGCATTTTTCCCGAACCTTTAGGCGTAGTTTTAATCATCGGGCCTTGGAACTATCCATTTCAGCTAATGATATCACCATTAGTTGGGGCGATCGCCGCCGGGAACTGTGCACTCCTCAAACCCTCAGAAATCGCCTCACACACCTCAACCGTCGTCGCCGACATGATTGGCAAAATCTTCGATCCCGCCTATGTAGCAGCCGTCGAGGGAGGCGTAGAAATCAGCCAACAATTGCTAGCCGAAAAATTCGACCACATCTTCTTTACTGGCGGCACAAAAATCGGTCGCATTGTGATGGAAGCCGCCGCCAAACATCTCACACCCGTAACATTAGAATTAGGCGGCAAAAGTCCTTGCATTGTCGATTCAGACATTCAGATCGAACACACAGCCAAACGGATTGCTTGGGGCAAATTTATTAATGCTGGACAAACCTGCATTGCTCCAGATTACCTCTTGGTAGACAAGAAAGTCAAGCCCCAATTAATGGAAGCAATTAAAACAGCAATTCAAGGATTTTACGGCGACAATCCACAAACAAGTCCCGACTATTCGCGGATTATCAATCAGCGGCAATTGGAACGTTTGAGTGCGTTCCTCAAAGATGGGGAAATTGTGATTGGTGGGCAAACTGACTCAGAAAACAAGTATATTGCACCGACAGTTTTAGATAATGTTTCCTGGGATTCGCCGGTGATGCAGGATGAGATTTTCGGGCCGATTTTGCCAGTGTTGGAGTATGAAGATTTCGGCGAGGCGATCGCCCAAATCAACGCCCGTCCCAAACCTTTAGCTTTGTATTTGTTCTCGAAGGATAAGCAGAAACAAGAGCGAGTTTTGCGGGAGACTTCTTCTGGAGGAGTTTGTATCAACGACACAGTGATGCAAGTGGGAGTGACAACTTTACCGTTTGGGGGAGTTGGGGAAAGCGGCATCGGGAGTTATCACGGGAAAGCGAGTTTTGATACTTTTTCGCATTACAAGAGTGTGTTGCAAAAGTCATTCTGGCTGGAGTTGCAATGGCGGTATGCTCCATACAAGGGTAAGCTGGATTTGATCAAAAAGGCGATCGGTTAATGCGTTTTTACTCGTTCCCAGGCTCTGCCCATTGGTGACAACTTAAGACTAAAATCCTTGATAAATCTCGTTTATACCTGAGTCTAGATCCCCCTCGCATCCCCCTGGTTGTAGGGGGACTTTGAGAAGACTCCGGTTCCCCCCGACCTAGGGGCGGTGCCAAGAGTGCCCGCCCTCTCGGCTAGGGGGGATCTGGTCTTAATAGTCAAACAGCAGTCTATAAATGGGCTTGAACTTAAGTTGTCACCAATAGGCTCTGACTGGGAACCAGTTAAATACACCATACACCTAAACATAACGAATCAAAATGAACGATAATTTACCCGAAATTTTAGCACAACTAAGCCACTACTTTCACGAATTGTACGGCGAAAGACTCGTGCAGTTAATCCTCTACGGTTCCCAAGCTAGAGGAGATGCGAGACAAGACTCTGATATTGACATTTTAGTTGTGCTGAATGAGCCAGTTCATGCTGGCAAAGAAATCGCTCGCACCAGTGAATTTATTGCCGCTTTGTGCTTAGATAGGACTGTAGTAATTTCTAGTGCTTTTGCTTCGATCATACGTTTTCAGCAAGAGAAAAGTCCTTTCTTTCTAAATGTTCGCAGAGAAGGAGTTCCGATTTGATACCAGAACAAATTGCTCTTTTAACAAAAGCAGGTGAAAGCTTGCGGGCTGCTAGATTATTAGTAGCTAATGCACTTCCTGACTTTGCAGCATCGCGCGCTTATTACACCATGTTTTATGTTGCCGAAGCTTTCTTGCTGGGTGAGGGTTTAAGTTTCTCCAGTCATGCTGCTGTGATTTCGGCATTTGGTCGAGATTTTGCTCGTACAGGCAGAGTTCCGGTGGAGTTTCACCGTTACTTAATTTCTGCTCAAAATTTGCGAAATCAGGGTGACTATGATATCGATTCGGCAATTACAGAAACCGATGTTAATCTATTAATTGCCCATGCCGAACAATTTTTAGAATTAGCACAACGCCTGCTGGGAAATAAGCCACCTGCTTAATGTTGATTGAGTTAAAATAATATCAATTATTATCGCCACTGCTTATGCTTCCATTTAAATATCCAGTCCCTCAAACAGAACCGCCTCGATCGCCCCGAGAAACGCTCCCCACAATGTACGATCTACCTAGCGAAAATGCGGAGGAACCTGGTTTGCCCGATGAATTTCACGGCTTGCAACCGCAGTTGCTAAGCTATACCTTTCGCCCTTCCAACTATTCGGCTTCCCAACTATTTACCGGGAGTGACATGAATCTTTACTATGACGTGCGTCACCCGCTTTGGTACAAACGCCCGGATTGGTTTGGAGTTGTGGGAGTTTCTCGACTTTACGATGAAGTCGATATGCGGCTGAGTTATGTGGTTTGGCAAGAAGGTATCAATCCTTTTGTAGTTGTAGAATTGCTCTCGCCGGGAACAGAGAAAGAAGATTTGAGAGAAAATGATGGGCGGGAAATGCCGCTAGCATCTGATAATTTAGCTGGTAACGGTCATATAAATCCCGAACCAACAGAGGAAAAGCCTGCGCGAAAATGGGAAGTTTACGAGCAGATTTTGCGCGTTCCTTATTATGTGGTTTTTAGTCGCTATACCAATAGAATGAGGGCTTTTAAACTGGAGGGAGCGCATTATCAAGAACTAGAGTTGCAAGACTCGCGGGTGTGGATGGCTGAGATCGATTTAGGCTTGGGTTTGTGGCAAGGTGAGTATCTGGGAGTCGATCGACTGTGGTTGCGCTGGTATGATAGTGAAGGCAATTGGATTCCCACTCCAGAGGAACGTGCCGAACAGGAACAAGAACGCGCAGACCAAGAACAAGAACGTGCAGACCAAGAACAAGAACGTGCAGACCAAGAACAAGAACGCGCCGAACTTGCCGAAGCTAGGTTAGAGTTTTTGATGCAAAAACTGCGGGAATCTGGCATCGATCCCGATCGACTCTTGAACAGTTAATGCACGATACCCAGATTCCCGGCTTCTTCAAGAAGTCGGGAATCTCAAACGCAAAATTGTTTTGCGTTTAATTAGAGCCATTTACTTATTAATGTAGTAAAATAATTACTCAAAATCAGATTTGAGTATAATAACATGAAACGGGTGTTATCACTTTTGACAGCAATGGCGATCGCCTCTGCCACCATTGCCGCTTCGGTTCTATCCAGCTACGTGCTGCGATTGGAAACTGTAAAACTGGGAACTTTCCGGCTAAAAAATACTTCTAATCAGCCCATTTACGTCAAAAGCTTTGTCCTCCACAACCACAAAGTCAACGAACTTGGCAAACGAACCGGAGAAATTCAAAAAATTTCAGTGCGCGTAGATGCAACGATCGATCCAGGGCAAAGCGTACTAGAATCAATTGACAAGCACCCATATCGGACAACCGCAAATACTGAGCTTATGCAGTGGAACGATAAACGCAAAGTTCACCGACAAGGGTTGCTCATCTGTTTTCTGAACGACTTCCATCACAACGTCTATGTAACTCCTCAAGGACAGTTGCCCTGTCCCAAATAATTCGGATCGAAAGTGTCTATACTATCTTTTAGCATTCTCTCGTTAAAAAGCAATTTATGGAACCTTTATCACAAGAACGCTGTGCCGCCTGCCGCCAAAACTCTCCCCGCGTCACAGCTTACGAAATTGTTCAACTCAAACCTCAAATTCCTGACTGGAATTTTATCGAAAAAGATGGCGTTCCCCAATTAGAACGCACCTATAAATTCCCCGATTTCAAAAGTGCCTTAGCTTTTACAAACAGCGTCGGGGAAGTCGCAGAAACTGAAGGACATCACCCCGCACTGTTAACTGAGTGGGGAAAAGTTACGGTAACGTGGTGGACTCACGAGATTTCGGGACTGCACCGCAATGATTTTATTATGGCTGCAAAAACAGATGCGATCGCCGCTTAAATTCCCACATAAACTCTATTTGTAGGGTGCGCGCTGCGCACCTTACTGTCTAAATTTTGACTCAGAAAGCAGATTGAGCATTCACTGCTCCGGGTACTGGTGAATGCAGTTGATTTGTATTCAAAAACTCTAGATTTAGCCGGTAGCCGACATTCCGCACAGTTTGAATCAGGCTCGGTTGTCGCGGATCGATTTCGATTTTTTTACGCAGAGACAGTACGTGAGTGTCGATCGTCCGGGGGTTGTCGATCGCATCGGGCCAAGCTCGCCGCAGCAAGTCCGATCGGGACAGCGGTACTCCAGCAGCTTGAGCCAGCACGTACAGCAGGCTGAATTCCTGGGGAGTCAGCTCGATGTGTTCCTCGTACAAACGCACTCGGCGCTGCACCAAATCAATTTTTAGCAATCCGCACTCCAGCGTCGCCGGCGGTATCATCGTGCGGTTGCGGCGCATCAGAGCCTCAACCCTGGCCATAAATTCTTGCATCCCAAACGGTTTAGTCAGGTAATCGTCAGCCCCGGATTTCAAACCTTCAACAATATCCGATTCCGAATTCCGCGCTGACAGCATCAAAATCAGCGACTGCTGCTGCTGTTGTAGCCAGCGGCAAAATTCTAAACCGTCCCCATCTGGCAATTGGGCATCCAGAATGACTAGGGTTGGCCCGCGGCTGAAAAATATTTCCCTAGCGTGACTAATATCCGCTGACTGGTGTACCCAGTGACCGACTTGCTGTAGATGCCAGCCCAAGAGCGATCGCAGGTGCGGATTTCCTTCAACAATTGAAATACTTGCAGATCCCACAGCGGCGAGCTTCCCTTATCACGAATGGCTACCAGGTTAACAGAGCTTTTGTCAAGGTTTTGTAACTACCGCTACTCAAGCCTTGGCTCTATTTAAAGCCACGAATAAACTGAGAGGATGAATTTTAAAGATTTTGTCAATTTTACGATCGTCAGCCCGCAGAAAGGTTAAATCATTCTGGCGGTGATATTACAATAAAAATAAGACAGCGTACAGCCGATCGACCCCATGCCCCAACCGCCTGCCAAAACCGAACCCCCCGACCCAGCCTCCAGTCCTAGGAGGTTGACAAATCGCGCAACAGAAACTAAAATTCCTCCAACCGTTCGCTCGGTAGCCGGAACACACACCCACTTTGACCGCAAAATTCAGCAACATCCCGACTCAATTAAACGCACGGCGAATTATCTAGGTGCGCGCAAAAAGTCGAGCCACGGCGCATTGCAGCGAGTGAAATTTTTTATGGAGGGTAGCCGGTTTCGCAGGGTAAAAACTTTTATTTAGAAATAGCCTCCTGCTGAGCAACTCAGCATCAATCGAGGCATTTTCTAAATCCCGCCGTCATTATACACACCACAAAGGATTTCAAACTCACACCATGCTACAAGACACCCAAACAATCCGGCACTACCAAAAACTCACCGACGCCCTCGTCGAAATGTGGAATAGAGGTTATCGATTTGATGACCTGCGGCTTTACTTAGACGGCTATTTAGCAGCCCTGCGGCATACAAATGGTTTAGAACCATACTTGATTCATAGATTAGAGGAAGAAGCAGCGCGTTACATTCACGACCCCTCCAATTTTGTAATGCCCCAGACACAGACACAAGCTGAATCAGACTACTATTAACACCAAATTCGGTTTAATAAACCCTTGATTATTTGGGCATTGGGCATGAGGCATGAGGTATTGGGCATCGGGAATTGGGCATCGCGCATTCCCTTTTGTGATAGCAAAAGCTATTAAGTATAGCAGCCTAATTCAAAGTAAAACCCGATCCCCGTTATATCCCCGACTTCTTTAAGAAGTCGGGGATATGTTTGTTTTGTCTGATTTTAAACAGTGGACAATTGACCGCTAGCGGGTTTAACTCCCCCACTTCAGGAATGTGGCGTGCGGGAGTGGGGTTTGAATCCCCATAGAAAAACCTCACGCTTCACACTTTACTGTCAACTGTCAACTGTCAACTGTCAACTGTTTAAGAAGCCAAAGCTACTTCTACGACTTCTTGCAATTCGCCCTTTTGATACATCTCGATCATAATATCCGAGCCGCCAATAAACTCGCCGTTGATATAAACTTGGGGAATTGTCGGCCAGTTGGAATATTCTTTAACGCCTTGACGAATTTCTTGGTCTGCCAAAACATCAACAGTTTCGTAAGGCACTCCCAAAGTATTGAGAATTTGCACCACAGTATTAGAGAAACCGCACTGGGGCATTAACTTATTGCCCTTCATGAATACCATGATTTTGTTTTGCTTAACTAAATCGTCAATTCTTTGATTTGCTGCTGTACTCATGATTGCTCCTAATATTGGTTGAAAAATTTTAAACGTTGACTGACGCAGAAACCGGGTTTTTTACGAAAATCTTTCGTTACAGCCAAAGATTCCGGTTAAAAAACCCGGTTTCTTTGGTTTTTGTGCGTAAGTGCAGCAGTTATTTGTTCAGTAACTATTGACACAAGCCCAAACTTGTGGTGTCAATTTGCAACTGAACAATTAAGCAACTTGACTTTTCGCTTCCCATTCTGCGGGAGTTAAGGTTTCCAAGCCCAAAGCGTGGATGGCTTCGCTAGCCATTGCCTGTTTGAGAGCGCCGTAGACCAGTTGATGCTGCTGTACTCGGCTTTTTCCTTCAAAGGCGGCAGAGACTACCCTCGCCTGGTAGTGGTCGCCGCCGCCGGTCAAATCGTTAACTTGTACCTTAGCGTCGGGCAATCCAGTCTGAATCATTTCTGCTACTTGAGACGGTGTAACCATTGCTTTCTCTGATAAACGGCTGTAATTTAGATTTTAGTGGAACTATTTGTTAGACGATCGCGGTTGAGGACTGGGGGCTGGGCCCGATCGGGGAAAGGGAGTATCCACAAACCCCAATTCCAGTAACTGCTGGTAAGCTTTTTTGCCTAAATCGCGAGTTGGCTGCTGCGATCGAATAATCTGAATCAGCAGTGGCACAGCCAATTCCGGCTTATTTTGCGCCCGGTGTACCAACGCCAGCCGATAGGTAGCTTCGTCGCGCATTTGAGCTGTTTCTACCGCTTTGGTGCGGTTGCTATCGGCCAAGCGGATATCAATTCCAGCAAAACTGCTTCCGAGTTGTTGGTAAAAGTTGGACAGTTGATTGAAAATTTGGCGGGATTCTTGGAGTTTTTGAGCGGCGACAGTGTAATTTTGATTGGAAATAGCACCGCTGGCTTCTGTCATCAATCGCTGACCTCCCTGAATGCTCAGCAGGCTGTTGTCTTGGATCGCAGGGCGGAGATTGTTGGGATCTGTGGGGTCGTCTGCGGGTTCGACTTGCGGGCGGTTCTCTGACCCAGAAGGTTGCTGTGCTTGGGCTTGAAGCGGTTGCAACAGGGTCAAAGCGGAGATCGCCCCGATCGTCATCCGGGCAGTGAAGCGAAGCCAGCAAACAGTTCCAGAGTATACCATGAAATTACTTTGCGCCTCGGCGCTTTAAAAAAATATTTAGCTTGAGCCGATCTTACCATTGGCGATCGCAACCGGCTAAGTATACACCAAATTTGTTCAAATGTCAAAGGGGGCGATCGGGCAAAAGGCTATGAAGGAAAAATTAGAGTAGAGACTTGACACAAAGTTCTCATTGTGAGAGCATAGAGGTGTCGTTTAAAAAACGGTACTGGAATGAGACTAAAGTCCACAAGAAATCTTCTGAGTGCGATCGAACCCTACGGTGATGTCCCAAGTGCGATCGCAGCCTGGTACAAGGTCATGGAAGACAACGATTGGAAATCGCTAGAAGAGATCCGACAGGGGTATTCTAAATCGGTCGATCAAGTCTATGGATATACTATTTTTAATATTAAAGGTAAACATTATAGATTAATTGTACAAATTAACTATAGCACCAGATATGTACTTTTTAAGAAGTTTTTAACCCACGCCGAATATAGCAAAATTAACTGGAATGATGAAGATGAAGTCAAGCAAAAAATAGGTTGAGTTTCCCCTAAATACATCGGGAAATCCTTACATATTTCCTGATGTATTCAATCAACAAATCAAAAAAATTCACTTTAATGGTTAAAAGCATGACACCGAGAAACAAACACCCACCTCGGATAAACTTCAGGAAAATATTATTCCTGCTTTCTTCTTCCTTTTATTGTCATAAAGAATTGAATGAACTATGAACATCACAATTGAAAAAATAGCTTACGGTCAACTGCTGGCGAAATCGCAGCCTAAGCCCATCCTGAACGAAGAAGATTACGATCTTGCCCTCGCAGAATTAGGCTCTCTGATGTCCCAGGAAGAATTAACACTAGAAGAAGAAACTTTACTGAGTCTCTGGGGGCTGTTGATCGAAGAGTACGAATCAAAATATTACCCAATTCCCGAAGCGACTCCCCGGGATGTTCTATTGCATTTCATCGAAGTTCGCGAACTCAAACAAGCCGATTTAGTGGGCGTGATTGGTTCCAAAGGAGTAGTCTCTGAGGTGGTTAATGGGAAACGGGCGATTAGCAAGGCGCAAGCTAAGGCGCTGGGAGAATTTTTTAATGTTAATCCTAGCGTGTTTATCTGATGGGAGTTGTTGGATCATTGTTAATCAGCCTTTCATATCAAATCCGGTAGCATCGGAATTAATATTACTAACAGCCGGGACACGGCGAGTGCCTTAGTCCCTACAATTAATCTGGCGTAGGGACTAAGGCACTCGCCGTCTCCTCTATATCCTTCCGGTGTAACCGGAATTGATATCAGAGGCGGGATCTCCGGCCCACCCCACAAGAAGATTCAGTCTTTGTGGAACAGGCATCTTGCCTGTTCTTCAGAAATATAGTAAATACTGGATCAAAACTGAACAGGGGCATTTCTGATGGCACAACCGATCGCACTTTCGGCAAATACCTTACAAAACTATCAAGGGATTGGAGTCCCAGAAGCAAGTCTGCCACTGATTTTACAACGCGGTGGCGACGAATTGCTGCTGTCAAAAGCGGGCGATCGCTTTACGATTCGCACCTCATCCACAGCAGCAACATCAAACGATTGGGCGGCATCAATTCCGGCAAAACTCAACCGCCGCATCGCCCAAAGCAATCTCGAAGAATATCTCGTCGCGCCGGATAGGCTAGATACAGCGATGGAAACCGCCCGGGCTAGCGATGCAGTAGCTTTTGCCAGCCACGTCTATTCTCCAGCCAACAATCCGAGTACATTCTTTTACCTGACAGACCAAATTACGATTCAATTTGACGAACAAGTAGACGAAACATCGCGAAGTGCGATCGCCAATTTTGCCGCTTTAAAAATAGTCCGGCAAATAGAAGGAATTCCCAACACTTTCCTTTGCGAAGTCACCAAACAAGCAACAGAAAACCCAATCAAAATTGCCAACCGCCTCACCAGATATCCAGAAGTTCTGATTGCTGAACCCAACATTTTAGTAGAGACTCAACAGCACTATATCCCCCGCGATCCGCTGTATCCCAAACAGTGGTATCTCAACAACAAAGGCGGCAATCAACTCGTCACCAATGCTCAGATTTTTGCTGAACCAGCTTGGGATATTACTCGCGGAGTGCGATCGATCGTAATTGCGATCGCCGATGATTCAGTTGACATGACTCACCCCGATTTTATAGGCGAAGGAAAAATCGTTTTTCCTATCGATTTGAAAGACGGCGATTTGTCCCCAATGCCAGTCGAAGATTCAGACAATCACGGTACTGCTTGCGCGGGCGTCGCCGTCGCGGAAGAAAACGGTAAAGGCATTGTCGGAGTCGCCCCCGGCTGCGCCCTAATGCCCATCCGCACTACGGGTTTTCTCGATGACGATTCAGTCGAAAAAATGTTTAATTGGGCGATCGAAAAAAAGGCCGCCGTCATTTCTTGCAGTTGGGGCCCATCGGCCGTTAATTACCCGCTTTCCCTGCGCCAGAGTGCCGTCATCAACAAAGCAGCCACCCAAGGGCGAGGCGGCAGAGGTTGCGTCATCGTCTTCGCAGCCGGCAATGCCAACCGCCCCGTCAACGGTACGATCGACGAACAAGGCTGGCCCAACAACGTCCTCAGCGGCCAAACTCAATGGCTAAGCGGATTCGCCGTCCATCCAGACGTAATCGCCGTCAGCGCTTCGACTTCCCTGAACAAAAAAGCCGCCTACAGCAATTGGGGTAACAGTATCTCGGTTTGTGCCCCCAGCAACAACGCCCCGCCGGGATTTTGGCTGCCAGAAACCGGACAAGTCGCCACGCCACCAGAGGTAACGCAAAATTTACCTGGTTTGGGGGTGTTTACTGCCGATCGAGTGGGGGTTGCAGGCTACAGTACGGGGGACTATACAGACTCTTTCGGCGGCACTTCCAGCGCCACTCCAGTAGTCGCTGGAGTAGCAGGATTGATACTTTCGGCTAACCCCCGTTTGACAGCGCGGGAAGTGCGGGGAATTCTCCAAGAAACTGCTGACAAAATTGTTGACGCCGATCCCGATCCGCAGTTGGGAAATCGCCTGGGAAATTACGATACTAATAACCGTCGTAGCGATTGGTTTGGTTATGGAAAAGTGAATGCTTTGAAAGCTGTGCAAGCTGCTGTGAGAAAGGGCGGCGGCAATCCGAATATCGGCGGTGCGGCGTTCAGCGATATTTCTGGACATTGGGCACAGAAGTTTATTGAAGCAATGGCTGCGGCGAATATAATTAGCGGTTTTCCTGACGGTTCTTTCGGGCCTGACAACAGTTTAAATCGCGCTCAATATGCGTCGCTGTTGGTGAGTGCTTTTAGTCCGATTCCGAAGGTGGCTGCTACAAATTTTATTGATGTTTCTGCTAGTTTTTGGGCCAGAAGTGCGATCGAACGGGCAAATCGGGCGGGGTTTTTGTCGGGGTTTCCGGGGTTGAAGTTTGGCCCGAATCAGAATTTGACTAAGACTGAGGCGATTGTCTCTTTGGTTAACGGTTTGGAACTTAAGGGCCCAAGTGCTGATTCTCTAAAAGTTTACACCGATCGCTCTCAAATTCCTAATTTTGCTTTGAGTGCGATCGGCACAGCGACTGCTTTGAAGATTGTAGTCAATTATCCGGCGCGCGATCGGCTTTCGCCGCTGCGGGATATTACGCGCGCGGAGATTTCGGCTTTGATTTACCAGACTCTGGTGGCCATTAATCGCGCTAGGGCGATCGATTCTGCTTATATTGTTTAATTGCGATCGGTT
>JAUBOH010000117.1:0-16776 GCA_036700145.1 Microcoleus occultus BM001215366 | reverse complement strand
TTGAGGCTTTTAAATTTCAGACAGATCAATTGGTACAGGTTTATAAGAGGCGAGCTCAGTATTCAAAACGACTAATCAATTCCTTAGCGTAAGTTTCTGTACGACTGCTCATTTCACCCCTTCTCCAAAAGTGCGATCGACTAATCCGATTGTCCGATCGGCTGCACGGCTGTTCGATTGTCTTTAAGTGCGATTGCCCCGACACCTTAGACAAGGTTCCAAAATGCACCATCTGGTGGGGTGTGTGAGGTTTTGGCATGATTTCACCTGTGGGAGTGGTAAGGCTGGTAGAGTTGCATCACAGGCAAAGTTCGCGGGTCTAGCGCGGGTCTAACGTCTGGCAAGGTTGCCACGGTTGGAGCGATCGGATTGGAGCGGTGGCGGTCTAGCTTTTTTGCGTCACACACTCACCTGATAACTCACAGCTTTTTTAAAAACTGGTAGAGGTGGGAGAGGTGGGAGAGGTGGCACACAGAGAGCGGTGAGAGCGGTTAGGGCGCGGGGCGGTAAAGGTTTTAACCTAAAAAATTTTTTAAGGTTATGTTGTGCCATTATGGTTTCTAATTGTTTAAAAACCTCAATCTAATCAGTATATGGAAAACTCAGAAGCTAAGCCTAATCCAGCTATCGAAACAGCAGAAAATACAGTAACTGAACTTTCCATACTTCTAGAAGATGTTAATAACACAACATCTAATTCTTCACCTTTTTTAGAATCAGTAGAAAAAACAGCAGAAAGAGCAACCTCTGAGCTTAATTTAGCTTTAGACACTGCTAACAAGACACCATCTAAATCTTCTGATATTTTAGAAACAGCAGAAAAAACTGCCGAAAAATCAGCATCTGAGCTTTCTCAAGTTTTAGAATCTGCTGACAATACAACATCTAAGTTATAGAGTTTTCACACTCTATATTAGGATATTCTGATTGATTTATCTGTAAGGGTTACACGGCTTAGGCGAGGAAATGTGCCTATCCTGACCTAGCCGTACCAGTTCTAAATTCTGGGTCAAGATAGTTCTAAGCCCTGGGTTAAGACATGGGTTTAACCTGACCTAGCCTTAACAGTTTCAAGTCCTAGGCAGAGAAATACAACACTGGCAATTTTTCCGATAAAGATGAGTCTGGGTCTATGAGCAGCAGTATACCGGCGGGTTAAGTTTTAGAAAAGGGCGATCCAGCGGTCAATTTTTGATTGGAATTAGCTGTTAGGATCGCCCCTCAAAATTGAAAATAGCATCTGCCACTACCGCAGCAAGCTCTTTAACAAACGTTTGACGTGACAACTAAACATGAGAATTCTACATATTTAATCGGTGCGGTCTATCGTTGTGGTCATTTTTGATGGGGTGCGGGGATGTGCAGCCCTATGTAAGCTCCAACCACAACTTTAGTCAAGTCCCCAAACATCGGTCGGGTACTGGGATCGATGGCGGCTAGCACCAATGAACCAAAAACCAATAGTAAAACGACAGCTCCTAGTATGCGAGCTTGCGAGAAAGGGTTTATCATGGGCGTAATAAATTAAATTGCACAACACCCAAAGTGGTACTAACACTTTGGGTGTTTCTTTTATAACAACTTCCATAATCAACTTTATGGAAAACTATGGAAAACTTAGTTTAATTGAAAAAGATTTATCAACCCTTTACACATCCTTCACAAATGCTCTCTATAATAGATTCCCTTAAAAATCTTGAAGCACAGTCTTGACATCAGAAAACGCAAACATTTTAATGAACCTGCAATAATTACAAGCCCTGGGCGGGGAAATAGTATAACCTGACCTAGCCGTAAGAGTTTTAAGCTCTAGGCTGAGAAACTGTTCGCAGTTTGGGCTGACGGTAAGTTTGTAGTACCAGTTTGGTTAGATGTAATTTATGGGCGGTTGCGTGAAAAAATGAAGGGGTAGGGGAGGGCGAATTGTGAGTAATTGGTATGATCGTAAGCAGCGGGTAGCCCAGAATGGAGCAAGTTATAATCTTTAGGGATAAGTGAGACGTGGGTGCGATCACACTTGTCGCATACTAATTCAGAACACCGTCAAATACAGATAAAAATGGGTATTAAGGATTTATATTCAAAGCGCAAGAAGCTTGCTGAGCGTGGCAACCAACCAGATGTCTATCAGTATACAAATTTGCCAATCGAGTTTCGACGCCAGGTAATATTTATTTGGCGTACTGCTATCGGGTCTTACTATCGCCTAGAACCAGGCTTTACTTACGAGCCACCAGTGAATCGTTGGTGGCGCATAATTCATGACTCGCTTGCTAACGAACTAGGTTGGTTCAACCTTGGAAACGATTTCCATGATCCCTTTGAGCAATGTAAATCTTTTTTGGTTAATGATGACATTTCTGTTGAACATCACCTCGATCTAATTGAACTTACATTTCGCTACATAGATGAAGAGATTCGCGAATTCTCGCGAAACCATTCGTCACGTGAGCTAAGTACGCTTCAACCTTCTGATGATGCTATTAGTGAGTTAAATTATCGCTTTCGGGAACACGCAATAGGCTATCAGTACAATAATGGTCAGATTATTCGTGTTGATTCAGGTTTCATCCACGCTGAGGTTGTTGTCCCCGCGCTCAGCCTACTCTCTAGTCAGGATTTCAAAGGAGCTGAGCAAGAATTCCGAAGTGCCCATGAACACTACAGAAAGAAGGAATACAAAGATGCAATCGTTGATGCACTGAATGCTTTTGAGAGTGCTATGAAAACAATCTGTGATGATTGTAAATGGTCTTACTCCAAGGGTGCTAGTGCTAAAGAGCTTATTAATGTTGTGCTTGAAAACGAGCTTGTCCCAAAGTATCTTCAAAGCCATTTATCAGGCTTACGTTCTGTTCTTGAAGCTGGTGTCCCCACTGTTCGCAATAAAACATCTGGTCATGGTCAAGGAGCACAACCTATAACTGTACCTGAATACTTAGCCGCATACGTGTTGCACCTTACCGCTTCAAATATAGTTTTGCTTGTAGAAGCATATAAAGCTAAGCAAGGCAATTTACCATAAGAGGCGATCGCTCATTTCTTCCCAACTTTTTTAGCAACGCCTGCCACGCCTCAGTTTGCTGGTGTAACTGCCAAGTATGATCGTACTTGATTGGTCAGTAACTGATATAGTTAGACGTTATAAAAAAAGTAAGCGTGAGAAAATTAATGAAATTGAGTCTAAACTATCTACACCTTAATTAATCTGTAGATAGTTTTTTAATCATGCCCACAAATAGTAGTATTGTTACCAGTTCTAAACTAACAGTTTAATTTTGAACAAATGCTTTTTTAGAAAGATAAGTTACTAAGATTATCAAATTTTTCTGGCTCTTGCTCTTTTAATTCGTACAAAGCAACCTCTAGCCTTAAATCATGATATTCTGATGTTATAGTTTTACCTCGATTGTAATATTGTTCTAAACTCATCTTTAGAGTTTCATCTGTAGGATTCCTATTCCTTTGAAAAACTAATTTTCTTACTGGCTCTATTTCTTGGTCGTTAATTGAATAACTTTTAAGATATTGAATGCAAGTCTCGTAATCGCTTTTATCCATATGCCTCTTAACATTTTCTATTCTCTTGTTAAACCAAGTTGTCAGATCTTCTTTTTCGTTATTCATGGTTTTTGTTTCGGAGAAGTATAATTTGTCATGATTATACTACTTTTATAATGAAAGCTGTTCCAGGATCTAATCGGTTTACCCGATCGCCCTTCACTCTGCCCGTCGCCTACCTGAAAGTCCGCTCTCTACAGTTGCTGGCATTGAAGAGCGCGATCGACCTTTAATTTAATTTGTCCAGTGAGCGACTGGACGATTGACTGGACAAATAACCTTGAGCTCACTATCAAGATTCCGAAGGGGTGCAAATTTACTTATCTGATGAAGCTGTAGCAGTTCCGGTGTGAGTCAGCATACTGAATTATGCTGACCTCGCTTTCGCATTTCCAAGCCCAGGGCTGTGAAAAATGGCTTTTCTGGATCGGATTCGCTGGGAGGCAGAGAGTTTCTACAATCATTCACAATAGGTATAAAGTCTGTCCTGCCCAGCCATAGCAGTTTTAAATCCAGTCCGTAGCTTAGAATATTGGCTCCGAAATCCAGCAAAATTAGCGTCTTCAACTGTTAGGTTAGGAGAACTGATAATTTTTAGTTAGTCTCAGTTTTTAGTTATTTGTATTTTCATTAATTAAGTTTCTTTCCCAGCCGTTTTTATATGCTTGCTCCAATTTGTTTTCCCATTCTTCGTTGTTTTCTTCTGGGTCTGACTCTTGTTTATTGAGGTATGGATAACGATAGAGTTCCCGTTCATCTTTCCTAAGTGTGCTATAAGATTTTTCATAGGACTCTGCTGGATCAGTTTTGTTGCGATATATACAATCTACCCATCCATAAGCATCAACAAAAGCTTCTGTTACGCTTCTGTACTTTGAAGTTTCATATTGAGCTTTTTCCAAAGAATTATTTGAAAGGTCATGATTGGCAGATCCTTGTAGTTCATCTAGATGGAAAACTTTTATGTAGCAAGGATTTAACCCTTCTCCTTTTTTTTCAAATTTATAGTCTCTATAACGTCGAGGATTAAAACCAGTATTAAAATTAGTCACAATAAATTACCTTTATAGTTTTTTGGAATTTACGTTGTCATTATAGCAAATACCATAAGTTGTAGCATACCATTACTATAAGCCGTAAAACACAGTTACCATAAGCCGTAAAACACAGTTACCATAAGTGGTAAGACACAGTTGCCATAAGGAGTTGCATACCATTGCCAAGGGACAGAGATTTTGCAATTAATTCCAACAAGCAGAAATTCTGTCCTACCTAGCCATAGCACTTTTAAACCCAGGGTCAGGAGATGGGAAATTTGTGACGAGGTAAGCTTTTAGGCAAATCAATTGCTCACAAAAGCTTGTACTGAAATTGTCCGCGCAGTGCAGGGGCATTAGGACTCTCCGATCTTTGTAGAAACTCTGCATCAAAAGTCAAAATTTGCAAAGGAGTCAAAATTCGCAAAGGGTCAGGTGTAGTAAAAGTTACCTCCCTGATAGTGAAGCTACCAAAGACTTGGTTTGAACCACGATTCTGAAAGGATACTTCCAAACCTGCAAACCCAGAAGTCGCAAAGCCGGATCGACGCGCTTCCGGATAATCTCCTAGCATAATTGGGATATCTAATGCATCAGTTCCAAAAGATACAGAAGCATATTTATTTTCAAGGTTCGATGAACCATAGAGAATCCAGAGTAATTGGGCGGGTGTACCATCTGGCAGACGCTTAAATATATCAGCAGAAATAGTGTCACCACAGTTAGTTTCATAAGTAATATCAAACTTGCTACCTTGCCCTATGTCGTCGCCTGGTTCGCTGTCTAAGGTCAAGCGTGCAAAGCTTCCACGATCTGTTGTAAACATTAAGAGACTCCTTCTTTCATGGGAATTTAACTAAAACATAGAAATTTCACTCAACCCAAGACTTTTCAACTATGCCATCGCTAAAAAGCATTTAGCCACTGAAATTTCACATTTACAGACAATGTAATAAATGATTCCTACATTATACTACACAATCGGAGAGCGTCAATTTATTACTGATGACAGTAACACCAATTTTTTCAAAAATCCCAGCCTAGCTTTCTTGTTTTGCTGGCGGGAAAACTAGATCTAACGACCTAGAGCCTGATTTTTTTCCTCCCGTGCGGTTAATCCCATCTCCAGGTGTTGACACTGAGTGACCTGTTGTTGAGAATAAGTCCAGCAACGGTTCGCTGATTATTCTCCCCAAGAAGCGCAACGGGTTGCGTTTTTACTTTTGAGAAGTTACTTGGGCGCTGCTGAATCTAGCCGATCGCCCGATCGCCCTTCACTCCGCTCACCGACTGCTGAAAGTCTGCTCTCTACAGTTGCTGGCATTAAAGAGCGCGATCAAAGCTTAACTTGTCCAGTGACTCACTGGACAAGTTGTAATTATCCTCTGACAGAAGCGCACCCGGTTGCGTTTTTACGGGGCTAAGGTTCTACCGCTTCTATAAAATGAGAAGTATTAGCTTCACGGAGAAACTGCTAGTTATGCAATGCTGTAGCGGAGCCATAAATCGGTCTATACTCTAAAACAGAAATGGTAAACATCCCGTAGCGAAGTTAGATGTTCGAGCAAACCTTTAGAAATATTGATGACGTTCTCAGAAAGGAGGCGGGCTGCACTACGGAGTTGGACTATACAGAGCAAACGTCTTGGCTATTGTTTCTGAAGTATCTCGATGACCTGGAACAGGAAAGGGCGCTAGAGGCAGAGCTAGTCGGTAAAGCTTATGAGTTTATTATTGATGAGGCGCATCGGTGGTCATCTTGGGCAGCACCAAAAAAGCCAGATGGCAAGGTGGATCACGATCATGCGCTGATTGGCCCCGATCTAATTGATTATGTCAACCGCACGTTATTCCCATATTTACAGGGTTTCAAGCAACGGGCTACCAGTCCCGATACGATCGAATATAAGATTGGCGAAATTTTTAGCGAGATTAAAAATAGGTTTCAAAGCGGCTACAGTCTGCGGGATGCGCTGGAATATATTGATGAGCTACGGTTTAAGTCGCAACAGGAGAAACACGAGCTATCCCATCTCTATGAAGCCAAAATCAAGAATATGGGCAATGCGGGGCGTAATGGTGGTGAATATTACACGCCGCGTCCGTTGATTCGGGCCATGATTCAGGTGGTGAAACCGAAGATAGGCGATCGCATTTATGATGGTGCTTGCGGTTCGGCAGGATTCTTGTGCGAAAGTTACGATTATTTGCGTCAGGGTAATCTCACCACGAAACAGCTAGAGACACTTCAGAATAATACGTTTACGGGGAAGGAAAAGAAGAGTCTGGCTTATGTCATTGCGATCATGAACATGATTTTGCATGGCATTGATGCGCCGAATATTATCCACACCAATACCCTGACGGAAAATCTTAGTGATATTCAGGAAAAGAATCGTTTTGATGTAATTTTTGCAAATCCGCCTTTTGGGGGGAAGGAACGCCCGGAAGTGCAGCAAAATTTTCCGATTAAGACTGGGGAAACAGCGTTTCTATTTTTGCAGCATTTCATCAAAATCCTGAAGATAGGCGGTAGGGCGGGGGTAGTAATCAAAAATACGTTCCTGTCAAATTCGGATAACGCTTCGCGGGCGCTGCGTCAAGAGCTTTTGAGTAGTTGCAATCTACACACTATTTTGGATTGTCCTGGGGGGACATTTATCGGGGCGGGGGTGAAAACAGTTGTGCTGTTTTTTGAGAAAGGGCAACCCTTCGACTCTGTTCAGGAAATGCCTTTATTTGCTCAGGGAAAACCTTTCACTCAGGGGATGGCTACTCAGGAAATTTGGTATTATCAACTCGCTCCAGGGCGGAATATGGGTAAAACCAATTCTCTGAATGATCAGGATTTGCGGGAGTTTGTAGAGTTACAGGCTACGTTTGCAGAGTCGGAAAAGTCTTGGCTGGTGGATATTGCTGATATCGATCGGGTGACGTTCGATCTGTCGGTGAAAAATCCGCATAAGGCTGAGGAATCGCTGTTACGAGAACCGCAGGAAATTTTGGATGAAATTGCTGCGTTGGATGCGGAGAGTGCAGAAATTTTGGCTGGTATTGGGGGGATGCTATGAGGCAAGATTGGCAGATTAGTTCTCTCGAAGAAGTCGTTAAATTTATTGATTACAGAGGTAAAACACCTCAGAAAACAGAATATGGAATGCGTTTAATTACAGCGAAAAACGTAAAAATGGGATATCTACAAAATAAACCACTAGAGTTTGTAGATCCGAAAATATACGATGAGTGGATGACGCGAGGTATTCCCAAACAAGGAGACGTTTTATTTACTACAGAAGCGCCACTTGGTAACGTAGCTCAACTTGACACAGATGAGAAGGTTGTTTTTGCTCAACGCATCATAGTTATGCAACCTAAACGAGAAGTGCTTGATTCAACATTTCTCAAATATATGCTTCTTTCAAATGAGATGCAGGAAAAAATACATGAAAAAGGCACTGGAGCAACGGTTAAAGGAATCAAATCTCAATTACTGAAGAAAGTTCAAATATCTTTTCCTAGATATCTGCCCGAACAAAAGCGGATTGTGGCGATTTTGGATGAGGCGTTTGAGGGGATTGATAGAGCGATCGCCAACACCGAAAAGAACCTCGCTAACGCCCGCGAACTATTTGAAAGCTATCTAAACGCTATCTTCACCCAGAAAGGCGAGGGATGGAGACAAAACAAGCTAAGCGAAGTTTGTGAAAAAATCACTGATGGAACTCATCAGACACCCAAATATTTTGAATCCGGTGTCGTGTTTTTGTCTTCGCGCAATGTTACTAGCGGCACCATTGATTGGGACAAAATTAAATACATAGACGATGCACAGCATATTGCTATGCAAAAGCGTGTTTCACCTCGGCTACACGATATATTATTGGCAAAAAATGGCACTACAGGTGTTGCTGCTTTGGTTGATAAAGACATCGATTTTGATATCTATGTTAGCTTAGCTTTGCTTAGACCATTACCGATTATCTTGCCCAAATTTATGTTGCACTTTGTCAATTCTCCCGTTGCCAAAGAGCAGTTCAATAAAAGATTGAAAGGCATTGGAGTTCCCAATTTACATTTAGAAGAAATCCGAGAAGTCACTATTTTTTATCCACAAGACTTGGCATTACAAGAGGTTATAGTGGTCAAGATCGATGAAATGCGAAGTCAGATTCTTCGCCTCGAAACCATATACCTGCAAAAACTTGCAGCCCTCAACGAACTCAAGCAATCCATCCTGCAAAAAGCCTTCACTGGCGAACTCACCGCAGATACCGCCAACCAAGTGAAAAAAACCGCTAAGGAGGTAAATGCGGCATGATTACCCTTGAAACCCTTGAAAAATGGCTGCTTGTACCTACAGAAACAGAAACACTTGAATTTAAAGAAGCCAAACAACAGTTTGATTCGACCAAACTACTGAAATATTGCGTAGCCCTGGCTAATGAAAGAGGTGGTTATATTGTTTTGGGCGTTACCGATAAACGGCCTCGCCAAGTAGTAGGTTGCCTAGCTTGGTCAACAGCAGAGGATTTAAACAAGATTAAGGCATATATAGTTGAGAAACTCAGATTTCGTGTAGACGCGACAGAATTGCAGCATCCTGATGGACGAGTGCTGGTTTTTGAAGTGCCAACCCGTCCCGTCGGGCAACCATTAGCGTTTGATGGAGCCTACCTAATGAGAGCGGGAGAAGATTTGGTGCCGATGACACCAGATGTACTCAAGAGCATTTTTGGTGAAGACCAACAAGATTGGTTTTCCCAACCGGCTCAATGTAACACTAGCCCTGACAATGTAATTGCTCTACTAGATACTCAAACATATTTTGAACTGCTAGAAATTCCCTATCCGACTAGCCGCGATGCCGTCCTTGAAAGATTGCAGAGCCAATATTTAATCAACCAAACAGCACAGGGTTGGACAATCACAAACCTAGCTGCCATACTTTTGGCAAAAAAACTGGATGCCTTTTCCCCTGCATTGGCTCGCAAAGCACCCCGTGTCGTCATCTATGAAGGCATCAATAAGCTGCAAACCCGCGACGACAAGACAGACAACCGAGGATATGCCGTTGGCTTTGATGGATTAGTAGATTTTGTTCACTCAGCAGCACCACAAAATCGCTTTATCGAGGAAGTTGTGCGAGAAGAAGTAAAGATGTTCCCAAAACAGGCTTTACGAGAACTTATTGCTAATGCTTTGGTTCATCAGGATTTTCTAGTAACAGGTACTTCAGTGATGATCGAGATGTATAGCGATCGCATTGAGATATCTAATCCCGGTATCCCACCCATTAAGGTAGAGCGATTTATTGATGAATATCGATCCCGCAACGAACAACTCGCCGACCTAATGCGACGTTTCGGTATATGTGAAGAAAAAGGCAGTGGCATTGACAAAGTTGTAAGCGCAGCAGAAGAGTTTCAACTACCCGCACCAGATTTTCGAGTAGGTGAAACACGCACTACAGCAGTGCTGTTTGCCCATCAAGATTTTGCCGATATGAGCAAGAGCGATCGAATTCGAGCCTGCTACCAGCATTGCTGTCTGCTGTACGTCAGTAATCAACGAATGTCTAACCAAACCCTGCGAGAGCGTTTTCGTTTAAGTGAGTCAAAGGCAAAGGCTGTCATCGTTTCTCAGATTATAGGAGCTACCAAAGAAGCTGGCTTGATCAAGACCGATGAATCTGAATCAAGCTCTACCCGCTATGCTCGCTATCTCCCTTTTTGGGCTTAGAAGCAAAAAAGTGCTTAATCGCAAATCGATATCAGCCCCGCTCAAAACCTGAAACCCTTGTAAAACATACAAAAAAGTGATTAATTGCAAATCGAGATGAGTCACTGTCAAAGTCTGAAACCCTTGCAAAATCAACAAAAAAGTGTTTTAACGCAAACCGAGGCAAGCGAAATATGAACGAAGCTGAAACCCGCGCCGAACTCATTGACCCCGCACTAAAAACCGCAGGATGGGGAGTTATCGAAAATAGTCGAATCCGGCGCGAACTTATAGCCCCTGGTCGGTTAATTGGTAACGGTAAGCGCGCTTCATCAGAATTCGCCGATTATGTGCTGGTTTATCGGGGTGAAAAACTCGCCGTCATCGAAGCCAAAAAACGCGGCTTACCCGACACCGAAGGTTTAGGACAAGCCAAAAAATACGCAGAAAAACTGGAAACCCGGTTTGCCTACTCTACCAACGGCGATCGCATCTACCAAGTCGATATGCACACCGGGGCCGAAGGCTACATCAACCAATATCCCACCCCCGATCAACTGTGGTCAGCCACCTTTGGTGAAGATAACCAGTGGCGCGATCGGTTTGCTGTCATCCCCTTTGAAGACAAAAGCGGTACATGGGAAGCCCGTTATTATCAGCACAATGCCATTAAGCACGTCCTAGAAGCGATCGCTCAAGGAAAAGACCGGATTTTGTTAACGATGGCAACTGGCACAGGTAAAACCTTCATAGCCTTCCAACTCGCCTGGAAACTCTTTCAAAGCCGTTGGAACCTCAGCCGACAACCCACCCGTCGCCCTCGTATTCTGTTTCTCGCCGATCGCAATATCTTAGCCAACCAAGCCTATAACTCTTTCTCAGCCTTCCCAGAGGATGCCCTCGTCCGCATTGACCCCAAAGCTATCAAAAAACGCGATCGAGTTCCCAAAAATGGTAGTATCTTTTTCACCATTTTCCAAACCTTCATGACTGGAAAAGATGAAGAAGGTAATCCCACTCCTAAATTCAGCGACTATCTCCCCGACTTCTTCGACTTCATCATTATTGATGAATGTCACCGGGGTGGAGCAAGTGACGAAAGCACCTGGCGGGGTATTTTGGAATACTTCTCCCCAGCCGTACAACTGGGACTTACTGCCACTCCCAAACGTGAAAATAACGCAGACACCTACGCCTATTTTGGCGAACCAGTCTACACCTACGCCCTCAGAGACGGTATTAATGACGGATTTCTTACCCCTTTTAAAGTCAGGCAGATTGAAACTAACTTAGACGAATATATTTACAGTACCGAAGATGAATTAATAGAAGGTGCAGTAGACGAAACCAGAACCTACACCGAAACCGACTTCAACCGCATCATCGAAATCGAAGAACGCGAACGCTATCGAGTGCAACTATTCATGGAGGCGATCGACCAAAAAGAAAAAACCCTAGTATTTTGTGCTAACCAAGCCCACGCCCTTGCTGTGCGTAACCTGATTAACCAGAACAAAATCAGCGCCAATCCAAATTACTGTGTCCGCGTTACCGCCGATGATGGGGAACTGGGAGAACAGCACCTAAGAACCTTTCAAGACAACGAGAAAAATATTCCCACTATTCTTACTACTTCCAAAAAGCTATCCACTGGGGTTGATGCTCGGAATGTTCGTAACATTGTGCTGATGCGCCCCATCAACTCAATGATTGAATTTAAACAAATTATCGGTCGCGGTACTCGGCTATTTGATGGTAAAGACTACTTCACCATCTACGATTTTGTCAAAGCTTACGAACATTTCAACGATCCAGAATGGGACGGCGAACCACAAGAACCCGTAGCTGTCACATCTAGGCGATCGGGTGAAGACAGATTGCCAGTGTCTACAACAAATGACTTGGGCAAAGATAACGAAAATATAGAATCTTTGGCCTCCCAAACCATCAAAATCAAACTAGCTGATGGCAAAGAACGCACCCTTGAGCACCGGATGTCTACCAGCTTTTGGAGTCCAGACGGTAAACCTATGAGCGCCACAGAATTCGTAGAAAGACTCTTTGGTGACATTCCTGAACTATTCAAAGATGAAAATGAATTAAGAACAATCTGGAGCTACCCAGACACCCGTAAAGCCTTGCTAGAGGGACTGACAGAGAAGGGTTACGCCGAGGAACAACTCACAGAAATTAGCCGCCTGATTGATGCCGAGAAAAGTGACCTCTATGATGTGCTAGCTTATATTGCCTATGCCTCTCCACCCATAAGTCGCCGAGAGCGCGTCCTCGCCCACAAAGCCTTGATTTTCTCGCGTTATATGGGCCAACAGCAAGAATTTCTGGAGTTTGTGCTAGAACAATACATCCAAGAAGGGGTAGGGGAACTCGATCGCTCGAAACTACCTAAATTACTAGAGTTAAAATATCATGCTGTTCGTGATGCCGTTACACAATTAGGGAGCGTTGCAATTATCAGTGAAGTATTTATTGGGTTTCAGCAGTATTTATATTCAGAGGAGAGGGCAGCTTGAATAAATTCAAGCCAGTCGGCGATCGCCACAACAGATGAAGTTCTCCCCTACTTTCAAATTCTGCATTAGTTAGCCTCATAATTGACCCTCCATATTGCTAATATTTTACAAATCTGAGTGCATTCTGAGTGCAGAAATTCTGAGCGGAACTCCACAGCAAGCAGAACCCGTGCTAGCACTCAGCACTTAATACTACAATTTCCGCCGTGACAGGGCGGGTGTACCGCTATTTCCCGTCTAAACAAGGTTTTGAGTGCTGGTACGGGTTTTGTTCTAATTGTCCGGCGATCCTAGTCGCTCTAGCCTCTGACATGAAGTTAGAGAGTAGGGGTAAACAGCCCCCAACCAGCACAACAGATTTATCCATAATTTAGGAATTTGAAATCAGAAAACGCGATCGATCGATAACTTTCCCTCAACGAGTGAAGACAGAAAAACCCAGACTGCCACCAAATAGGCTATCCGGGCTTTTCTATTCAATTAATTTCCAAGGGCGAGTGGGGAGTGTTTAACGTTAATTTCCGTGGGTGCGATCGGTTGTTTCCATTCAACCTGTTTTAAAACATTTAGGTTGGCAGAATGCTGAGATTTTGACATACTCCCCGACTATCAGGTGCGGGGATTCTTAACACTTCATCAACCAATACTACCAAAGTAGTTTTACTCAGTCTCCATGTTCATTTTAAGTCGTGGCAATGCCCTATCCCGACTATATGTATCGTTTTGTTTGACAAACATTAACAATACTTTTATTTTGCTTCCAGGTTGAATTTAATCATTGCCCTTCAGTCTTTCCCTATTACTGGATCAGTCCCGGTTTCAACTCAAGATGAGTATGTATCGCTGCAATCTTAGGTGGGTATTTCAACCAATCACATTATAACATAAAGCCGTCCTAGAAGAACGGGGCTTGTATCCCAATTTCTTGGTCAAAACAGCGGACGATCGGGTTTTGGTAACTCGAAAATAAGCGATCGTGTGTGCCCAAATTCTCCTAGGGGCGGGTTTCACCAACCATCTACGTCAGAAACCAACAATATAATAAACCCGCCCCCACCCAACGACTGAGAATAGTTATATTTTGCCCCGATTATGGGGCTTTTTTTTGTGCTTGTTAATCCTTCGCAACTAGGATTGATTGCAGAAATTTGAGTTGTAAAAGTTTGTCTTTGGAGTTTTCCAGAGGTTAAAAATTTAGAGTTTTTGGCACTACAGAAGGCTCTGATTTTTGAATTTCTGTTTGCGGTGTCGGGGGGGTCGAAGCCTCCTTCGATTCCGCATTAATAGAAGACTTCGACACACTTTGTCTTAGCTATGTATTTCTAGCAAGTGACAAGTTAACTTGCTAGACAGTGCCGTAACCCTTCGGCTGGGGGATAGGACGATGCCTTAAAGACGTTCACTCTATGCGGTAGAGGCGTCCCCTAAAAGGCATCCCCCCAAAATTAGACTATTAAAAATCTAGTCTTTTGTCAACAGCTATTTATGGTTTCCCTTAAACTGTCGCATTAATAGAAGACTTCCACTAATTTTGTTTTAGCGTTTCCATTCAATTAGTTTCCCCAACGAGTGGGAACTTTTATGACTTTCCACTTCCGCTTAATACGAAAATCGTTTCCATTCAATTAGTTTCCCCAACGAGTGGGGAGTTTTTTCGCCCAACAAGTAAAGCACCAGTACGGGACGTTTCCATTCAATTAGTTTCCCCAACGAGTGGGGACATTTTTTAAATCCTGGAACAGCAGACAGTGCAAAAGCCTATCGTGAGTTTCCATTCAATTAGTTTCCCCAGCGAGTGGGGAGGTATCAACCGAAATGACGATTATCCGTCAGCGAGATGGAAGGTTTCCATTCAATTAGTTTCCCCAGCGAGTGGGGACTAGAACCCATCTAGTGTACGTTGAAGGGTACAAAGAAGCGTTTCCATTCAATTAGTTTCCCCAGCGAGTGGGGACACCGACATTCTGATACTAAAGAAAGAGTCTTCTGAAAACGTTTCCATTCAATTAGTTTCCCCAGCGAGTGGGGACACCCTAGTCCTATGTTAGCTCTACCGATGCTTGGATGGTTTCCATTCAATTAGTTTCCCCAGCGAGTGGGGACCGAAATAAAGCTCAAAGAAAATAAAGGCAAGTTTGGCGTTTCCATTCAATTAGTTTCCCCAGCGAGTGGGGACTCATGGCAACGGTTATGCCTACATGGTTTTCTGAGCTTTGGGGGTTTCCATTCAATTAGTTTCCCCAGCGAGTGGGGACTAGGAAATTGGAGCAAAAAGGTTGGGTGACTCCAAGATGGGGAGAGTTTCCATTCAATTAGTTTCCCCAGCGAGTGGGGACACAATCGTAATTCCAGCCTTCCAGAAAGCAAACGCGTTTCCATTCAATTAGTTTCCCCAGCGAGTGGGGACGGCTGGAGTGTTGCTGGAGGCATTAGATACCATCGAGCATGGTACGTTTCCATTCAATTAGTTTCCCCAGCGAGTGGGGACTTTAGTAGTTTTCATGCTCCTAATGGCGATCCTAAGTTTCCATTCAATTAGTTTCCCCAACGAGTGGGGACTTGGCAACACTGAACATGGTCATCCGGCTAGTTCAGTCTGTTGTTGTTTCCATTCAATTAGTTTCCCCAGCGAGTGGGGACTTCCGACGTTTAGTAGACCTTCACCTCTGTTTCTTGAGAAAGAGATGTTTCCATTCAATTAGTTTCCCCAGGGAGTGGGGACTCAAAAACATCATGCAGAATCCAATTGTCATTGACGGATACGCGTTTCCATTCAATTAGTTTCCCCAGCGAGTGGGGACTACACAACCGATTGTAAAACCACGTTCAATCGAGGTTTCCATTCAATTAGTTTCCCCAGCGAGTGGGGACACAGTATCTACTGGATTTACAAGATCCAATAATTCGCAGTTTCCATTCAATTAGTTTCCCCAGCGAGTGGGGAAACAATCTAATTCCGATATTAGCCGGGGAAATATCTTGGTTTCCATTCAATTAGTTTCCCCAGCGAGTGGGGACTTGCGTGACGCAATGTGGAAAAAGCAATCCATATGCGTTTCCATTCAATTAGTTTCCCCAGCGAGTGGGGACGACATCGATCGAATTGGCTCTGGATCAGACGTTGACCGTCTGGTGTTTCCATTCAATTAGTTTCCCCAGCGAGTGGGGACGAGTCAAGGAACTGGGACTCGTTAGTTTTAATTTTTAAGTTTCCATTCAATTAGTTTCCCCAGCGAGTGGGGACAGTTGATGCGTTTTATTGGGGTGTGGGATTTTAGCGCTGAGTTTCCATTCAATTAGTTTCCCCAGCGAGTGGGGACAACTAAAGGGGCAAGTCAAAGCGCTGAAAGCCATCGGTTTCCATTCAATTAGTTTCCCCAGCGAGTGGGGACTTTTGTGACTGTCAACTACAGACTATTCAATTACATCCTGTGTTTCCATTCAATTAGTTTCCCCAGCGAGTGGGGACCGGAAATACTTGCGATTCTTCTCGAATCGAAAGAAAAAAGTTTCCATTCAATTAGTTTCCCCAGCGAGTGGGGACAAGAGGATATGTCTTTTTCACGGTTCATGGAAATGAATTACCAGTTTCCATTCAATTAGTTTCCCCAGCGAGTGGGGACGCTGAGACGGAAAGATTTGAACCCCGAACAGGCTATGCAGGTTTCCATTCAATTAGTTTCCCCAGCGAGTGGGGACAATAGTAAATACAGCTACCGATTGACAAACTTCGGGTTTCCATTCAATTAGTTTCCCCAGCGAGTGGGGACCTCTAACGGTGCGCGATCGACCGCTAGAACTTTTGTTTCCATTCAATTAGTTTCCCCAGCGAGTGGGGACAAAAGATTAGATCGGCTAAGTTCGCACAAAACGAGTTTCCATTCAATTAGTTTCCCCAGCGAGTGGGGACCCCTCTACTATACACCCAA
>JAUBOH010000116.1:0-16873 GCA_036700145.1 Microcoleus occultus BM001215366 | reverse complement strand
CTCAGAGGACTAATAAAAATTTTAAACTCATTAGTCCTCTGAGCGAGGACTTTAGCTATTAGACAGGGAATTCATTCCCTGGCGGACTCAGGGAGTTATCCGAGACTGTTGATTACTGCAATGCACTTAGCTTTTTGAAAGGTAAGCATACTGTAGCGTGCAATCCTACTAGATTGCTACCTTTCAAACCGTAACAGCAAACTTGATGCGAAAATGTGTACAATTTTACAAAAAACGGTTTTTCTGGGATTTGTCAAATTAAAATTTTGGGAATATTAAACCGATCGATTGTCGATCGCAAAGTTTACACACACAAAGACGAAACTCGCAAGGCAAGAATTGAATATGTCTCAAGAAATACTTCGATCGCCCTAGACTAGATGCGAGTACGATCGACAATGCGGTAAACTAACCTTCTATTTGTAATAACGATCGCCTTGCACAGCCTGTGAAGTCAAATCCGTTAGCATTGGAATTATTCATCTCTCTCCGATCTCCCTCTGCGTTCTCTGCGTTCTCTGCGGTTAAATCATCCTCATATAACCGAAAATGATATGAAGTCAATTCTTCAATCTAAAATCGATCGCGTTCAGTGACATTGAGGGTGCATTATGGAAAAACTTAACTACAGCAACAGTCTAGACATTCATTCGCTGCTCGATCGCTACCGTACAGGCTCGATCGCACCCGCAGATACGATCGCGATGGTGTACGATCGCATCGAACGCTACGCAGATCCGGCGGTGTGGATTTATTTAGCACCGATCGCCGAAACCCTCGAACGCGCCAAAGCCTTGCAAAACCAAGACCCGCAGCAGTTACCGCTCTACGGAATACCTTTTGCGATCAAAGATAACCTCGATTGGGCGGGCGTTCCCACTACGGCGGGATGTCCGCAGTTTGCTCGCACTCCAGCGCGATCGTCCGCAGTCGTAGAGCGCCTGTGCGCGGCAGGTGCGATCGCGATCGGCAAAACAAACATGGATCAATTTGCCACAGGATTAGTGGGAACCCGCACGCCCTATGGAGTTTGCCGCAATCCGTTCGATCGGCGCTACATCCCGGGCGGATCGAGTTCCGGTTCCGCCGCAGCAGTCTCCGCCGGATTGGTGAGTTTTGCTCTGGGTACCGATACCGCAGGCTCTGGGCGGGTTCCCGCTGCTTTTACCAACATTGTCGGGCTGAAGCCAACTTGCGGCTCGATCGGCACTCGCGGGCTGCTACCGGCAGTGCGATCGCTCGATTGCGTTTCTGTGTTCGCTCTCACCTGTGCGGATGCGGCCGAGGTGCTGCAAGTTGCGGGCGGTTTTGACGCACAGGATGCGTTTTCTCGCCGCCCCGAAACGAAAGTTTTGCCGGATTTATCCCGCTTGCGGGTGGGAATTCCCGCAGACGGAGAACTCGAATTTTTCGGGAATGCAGAAGCCGAACAGCGCTACCGAGAGGCGATCGCACGCTTGCAATCTTTGGGCTGCACGATCGCACCTATTGACTTCAAGCCCTTTGCGGACGCTGCCGAACTGCTCTACGGCGGGCCTTGGGTGGCCGAAAGGTTGGCGGCGATCGGCGATTTCCTGGACGCGCACCCAGAGGCGATCGATCCGATCGTCTACGAAATTATCAGCGGCGGCAAACGCTACGATGCAGTATCAGCCTACCGCGCGTCTTACCGGTTGGCGGAGCTCCGCCAGATGGCAGAAATTCAGTGGCAGTCAATGGATGTGTTGGCGGTGCCGACGACAGGTACGATTTATACTGTGGCAGAAGTTGCAGCCGAGCCGATCGCCCTCAACACCAATCTCGGGCGCTACACCAATTTTACAAATTTGCTCGATTTATGCGCGATCGCCGTTCCCAGCGGGTTTCAAAGCAGCGGATTGCCCGCAGGATTGACACTGATGGCTCCTGCATGGCACGATTTATCGCTCTGCCGCCTGGGAGCTGCTTTCCACGATCGCACGGGCGGAACTTTGGGCGCAACCGGTCTACCGCTGCCAACCGTCCCGGAACCAGCCATCGCAGCCAAATCTTCTGAAGAAGAACGAGTCAAAATAGCCGTGGTTGGCGCTCATTTGAGCGGTGAGCCGCTGAATTATCAACTAATCGAGTTCGGAGGAGTTTTGGTTCGCGCCTGCCGTACCAGCCCGATTTACAAGCTGTACGCTTTGACGGGGACTGCGATCGGCAAGCCGGGATTGGTGCGTCAGAACGAGGGCGGTAGCGCGATCGAAGTGGAAGTTTGGGAGTTGTCGATCGCCGCTTTCGGCCGATTTGTCGCTACAATTCCGTCGCCGCTGGGGATTGGTACGCTGGTGTTGGAGGACGGCTCCACGGTGCAGGGCTTTTTGTGCGAATCTTATGCTGTGGCGGATGCGATCGATATTTCCGATCTCGGTGGTTGGCGAGCTTATAAATTCCGGTTTTAAGCTAACTTAGAAGTGCAAATTTCTACGCATCTTCACAATCATGCCATCAGCATTCCCATCACAGCCAATTCCCAGAATCACAACCCCAACCCCAACTCCCGGCGGGGGTACCAGTCCCGGAGGCGCTGCTAGCGGCCGGAAAGGCACCAGCGGCCCCGACTCCCTCAGCGGTACTGGGGGCGCTGACTTGATATTCGGTTTGGGCGGCCCTGACAGCATTTTCGGCTTGGGGGGAAACGATTCCCTCTACGGCGACGACGGCGATGACTCAATCCTGGGCGCCGATGGCAGCGATTTGCTGTTCGGCGGTGCAGGGCGCGACAGCGTTTTGGGCGGCGCGGGCGACGATACTTTCTACGGCGGCAAAGGTTCTGACTCAATACTGGGCGACGATGGCAACGATTTGCTGTTTGGCAACCAAGACAGCGATACTTTGTTGGGCGGTGCGGGCAATGACACGCTGTTTGGGGGGGCCGGCGATGACTCGCTGTTTGGGGGGGCCGGCGATGACTGTCTTTCGGGCGATACAGGCCGAGATACTCTTACTGGTGGCGCCGGAAACGATACTTTTGCGATCGGTCGATCGTCCGATGGCGATGTAATTGCAGATTTTGTTGATGGTACCGATCGCATTCGCTTGACTGCCGGCCTCACTTTTAATCAACTCACGATTTCCGCCGCCGGCGGAACTTCGCCTAGTACAATTATTCAGCTTACAAGCACCAAGGAAACTCTGGCTAGTATCTTCGGAGTTGCTCCCTCTTCTATCAGTCCGGCTGACTTTATTTTTTGATTTGGAATTGTTGACGGTTGACTGTTAACGGTTGACTGTTAACGGTTGACTGTTGACGGTTGACTGTTGACTAATATCAAATCTGAGTTGGTTGACCATTTTATGGGACTCGGCGGTTGAAACCGCAAAGCGAGTCAAACGAAGTCTGCCTCCGCAGACTAAGATATACAGGGTTATTTAAGCAGGATTTGCTATGAAAACTAACCAATAACCAATAACCAATAACCAATAACCACTAACCACTAGCTACTGACTAATGACTACTGACGGTTTTCTGAATCTCAACAAACCTGCGGGCATGACATCTCACGACTGCGTGGGGCGAGTGCGCCGGCTATTGAAACTCAAGCGAGTCGGACACGGAGGAACCCTCGATCCTGCTGTTACTGGCGTTTTGCCGATCGCCCTGGGCAGAGCCACCAGACTCCTGCAATTTCTCCACCACAATAAAGCTTACAAAGGTACGATTCGGTTTGGCTTAACTACCGCTACGGACGATTTGGAAGGAGAAATTCTCCACTCTCAACCCGTGCCGGATTTAAGTTTAGAAAAAGTGCAAGCTGCACTGCCGAAGTTCATCGGAAAAATCGAGCAATTTCCGCCGAGTTTTAGTGCGGTTCAGGTGGCAGGAAAACGCCTTTACGAGTTGGCTAGAAAAGGCGAAACAGTGGAAGTGGCTGCTAGGAATGTCGAGGTTTTTCGGCTGGAAATCTTGGATTGGCGGCCGGGGGATTTTCCGGAATTGGATTTGTCGATCGCCTGCGGGGCCGGTACTTACATTCGGGCGATCGCGCGGGATTTGGGCGCAATGTTGAATGCAGGCGGTACTTTGGCTAATTTGACTCGTACCGAAAGCAGCGGTTTCTCGATCGAACAAAGTCTCAGTTTTGAAGAATTAGAACTGCAATTGCAGGAGTCTAAATTTTGCCCGATTTTGCCATCAGCGGTTTTGGGGCATTTAGGGGCGATCGTCCTTTCTCCTGAATATACCAAACGCTGGTTTCAAGGACAGCGCCTCCCGATTCCCGAAATGCCGATCGCCTCTGAGGAGGAAAGTAAGCAAAATCAACACAACCCTATATCCCAACCTCCCTATCCCTTGCAGGTTTACGACCGAGATGGTAATTTTTTAGGTATCGGTCAAGTAGCCAACTCAGAGACAAGTACCATATTGTCTCCTCAAATTGTGTTTTAGCTATTAAAGAGGCAAAAAATGAAAATAGGTATAATTGGCGCAGGAAATGTTGGCGGAACTTTGGGACGAATTTTAACTCAAAAAGGTCATGAAATTGTATTTGGTGTCAGAGACCCGCAGAGTTCTAAAGTGCAGGCTGCTGTAGATTCTACAGGAGGGAAAGCACTAGCAGCTAGCGTTCAGGAAGCTGCAAGTCACGGGAAAGTTTTAATATTAGCTACGCCTTGGAATGCCACCCAAGAGGCGATCGCCTCTGCGGGAGATTTGACTGGGAAAATCATTATTGACGCTACGAATCCGATCGAAATGACTCCCGCTGGACTTGCTGCCGGACTGACGATCGGCTACACTACTTCCGCCGCCGAAGAAATTGCTCAATGGGCACCATTCGCGCTGATTGTTAAAGCTTTTAACAACATTGGCGCAAGCTGTTTTGAAAATTTGCAGTTCGGATCGCAAACAGCAACTGCTTTTATTTGCGGAGACGATGTAGAGGCGAAGAAAATTGTAACTAATGTCGCGCAAGACATCGGATTTGAAGTGATTGATGCGGGAGATTTGAAGCAAGCTCGATTGCTAGAACCGCTGGGGATGCTGTGGATTCACCTAGCTTACAGCGGCATGGGACAAGATTTTGCGATTAATCTAATCAAGCGCTGAGGTCAAAATTGTGAAAATATTGCTGATCGGATTAATCCGAGGCTATAAAATGGGGATTTCTCCTTATTTGCCTAACGCCTGTAGATTTCAGCCAACTTGTTCGCAATACGCGATCGAAGCCATAGAAAGATTTGGGGCGGCCCGCGGTAGCCGGATGGCAGTTAAGCGGATTTTGCGCTGTCATCCTTTTCATCCTGGGGGTTACGATCCCGTACCTCCCAAAGATAGCGAGGGAAATTAGTTATATCAAATCCGGTTGCACTCCTCCGGAATTGTTGACAGTAGACTGTTTGGACATTTGAACATTTGAACAATACCGATGCAACCGGAAACGATATTATTAGTGAGAAGCAGGATTTAAGTTATTAGTTAATAGTGGAAATAGGCGCTGCATCCTCACGGCTCAAACTCCCGAGGGGAATCACTACCTGATGGGGTTAAACTCCTAGCATTAATTGTTTTTATTTACCAAAATTCAGTAATATTACTGTTCTCTTTCACAACTGGGCAGCTATATAATAGTAAAAACAGAGTACGGGGGATGCGAGTGAATATGTCTGATACCGCAATCGGGTACAAAATGTTGTCCCATACTCTGGCAGTGCTGAGCCAGAAACAAGCAACGGGGAAACTGCTGCTAGAGCAAGGGGAACAACAGTGGCAATTTTACTTTTTTCGGGGTAGTTTGGTTTATGCCACAGGAGGAGCGCACAGAGCGAGGCGCTGGTACAGGGCGATCGGGCAACACTGTCGAAACTTTCAAGTGGATCTCAGAGACCTCGATGCTGGGGAACTGTGGGAATATCAACTGATAGAGCAAGGGATAGCAGCCAGCGAAATGAGTTTGGAACAAGCTAGGGCGATCGTCCAAAGCAGCGTTTCCGAAGTGTTCTTTGCTCTGATCGGTCAATCGGGTTTGCGCCGGGAGTGGCGTCCGTCTGAAAAATATTTTTCTAAAGTAATCTCTTCTTTGCTGCTGTCAGTAACGGAAGTAGAGCAGATTCTGTGTTCTACAGAACAAATTTGGCAGAAGTGGAAAGCAATGGGTTTGTGGCTGGTAGATCCAGAACAAGCACCGCTTTTAAAAGCGTCGGCCCAGTTGCAGCAAAATCGATTTAGTTCTGATTCTTTGATCGCATTAGCTAACGTATTTAACGGCGAGAATACTCTTTGGGATATTGCATTTAAGAAAAAGCAGTGCGTGACAGTGGCAACTCGCGCTTTAGTTAATTACATCAAGCAGGGTTTAGTAAATTTCCGAACAGTACCAGATTTGCCGTCGCCCATAGAACAGTGGCGCCTTGCTGCGGCGATGGCCCGGCCGGGTCGCCCTTTGATTGCCTGTATCGACGACAGTCCGACAGTATGCGAATTTTTAGAGCAAATTTTATTGCCGGGGGGGTATCGAGTCCTAAAAATTCAAGACCCGATGCAGGGAGTGGGCATCATCGCCAAACACAAGCCTGCTTTAATTTTTATGGACGTGGTGATGCCGAAGACAAGCGGCTTTGCTTTGTGCAATTTTTTGCGACAAACACCGGCTTTTCGGGCAACTCCGATCGTGTTTTTGACCGGTCAAGACAGTATAATTGACCGCACGCGAGCGAAACTTACAGGTGCTTCCGATTTTTTGAGCAAGCCGCCGAACCCGGAAAAGGTTCTGCAAATAGCTGACAAGTATTTGAAGGTAAAAGGCGATCGCAACCATGCGGCAATTCGCCGTCACGATTTACTGAATTCGCAGCAACTTACCTTGGCAAATTCTTAAACCGAAATTAATGAACACAAGAACCCCCTGCCGGGTGCGTCAGTTCCTGACGCACCCTACAACTATTGTAAAATAAAGACGCAATCGAATTTAAGATAATTAATTATGAGTAATGTTACGATCGATCGCACTCCGCAGGTCAGCGTAGTAATTCCGGCTTATAACTGTGCGGATTACATCGGCCAAGCCGTAGACAGCGTGCTACACCAAACCTATACTGACTGGGAAATTATTGTCATAGACGACGGTTCCAAAGACGACACCCGATTAATTTTAGAGCAATATGGCGATCGAATTCGCTACATTTACCAAAAAAATCAAGGAGTGTCGATCGCCCGAAATCGCGGTATCGAGCTAGCACGAGGAGAATTCATCGCCTTTCTCGATGCAGATGACTACTTTTTTCCAGACAAAATAGCAGCACAAATCGCTGTATTTGCAGCCCAACCAAATCTAGGAATAGTCCACAGCGGCTGGCGTTTAGTTAATAGTATAGGCGCACCCCTAAAAGATGTCAAACCCTGGCAAAACGTCCCTAAATTAGACTTAGAAATGTGGCTCAGGTGGAAACCAGTATTACCCAGCGCGATGATGTTTCGCCGCCATTGGTTAGAGCGCGCCGGCGGCTTTGACCCTCGATTTCCACCAGCCGAGGATACAGATTTAGTGCTGCGTTTGGCTTTAATGGGATGCGAAACAGAATGGCTGCGGCAAGTAACAGTTTGCTACCGCCAGCACGAACAAAGCGCCATGTACAAAGGTTTGCCGCAGGCTAAATCCCTCGCCGCAGTCACGGACAATTTTTTTGCCCGCCCAGAATTGCCGGACAAAATACGTTTGTTGGAAAAGCAAATCAAGTACAGTACCTTTGTTTGGATTGCTTGGTATTTGCACCGCACCGGTCATTCCCTTGAAATGGTACAATTTTTGCAGCGTTCGTGGAATTATACGCCTTATTTGCCTGTGGAAACAGTGATTAATTGGGCGGAATCTTTCGCCGAATTTTCTCAAAATGCGGGAAATGAATTGGATGCAGATTTATTAGCTCAGTCTCCTGAGTGGCAAGAGTTAATGCAGTGGGTAATTCTCGGTACGCCAGCTTGATTGAAAGCTTGAACAGAGGACTGAAGTCCTCACTACAAAACAGCCTTTGGTGAGGTCTGTTCGCGAATCAAATAGGATTGCTATATCACCCGCTTCAGTTTCGCTGTCGTAGCCGCGATATGTTCTTGGATAATTGATTGATGCTTATTGACGGCTTCTTGTGATGTAAACTTGTATCCCTGCTTTGTTCCCACCCGCACCCAGGCGTTTTCTTCTGCTTTGGGCCGCATTAACTCCTCGAGTTCTGTAAGTGCTCTGCCTTCCATGCTGTATATCTCTCAGTCTTCTTTGTTTCCATATAGGGCTTCTAGGTTTGCTTGGGATAGGGCTGTAGCCACCTCTTGTTGCAAAGCGGCATCGCTAGTAACGGCTGCAAAAAATTCTGCACAAGCTTGTTGACTCATAATTTTTTCATCCTAATGTATTCGCGCATCATGTGAGTTATTGGTTGTGTGGGGGCGGGTTGATATATATTGTTGGTGTGAATCACATATTTTTGGTGAAACCCGCCCCTACAGATATTTATCGTTATTTTAACAGGAGTTGACATTAGATATTTTTGGGGCCTGGTGAAACTTCCCCACAAAATCTGTTTAACAAGCTATTTTCTTGATTAAAACGCGATATTATGCTTGAGTTTCTGCTTCTGTAAAAATTGGGGGCCAGAGTTCGGAAATTGGCAATTCCCAACCGGGGAACAGTTCTGGTAAGATTAAAATATCCTGATTTCCTAGTACCATAGGTTCACCTGTTTGACGATAAACTGTCACAGTTTCTTCATCGGGGTCAATCAGAATTCCTACTTGGGCTCCGAGTTCTATAAACTTGTTAATTTTGTTGACTATCGGTTTAATGCGATCGCTCTGTGATTTAATTTCTACTACCAAGTCTGGGACTAACTCTGCGAAATAACGGGGACTTTGCCTGATCCGGCTGGCCCGCACAAAGGAAACATCGGGTGCTGTGAGCGTCGCGTCAGGCAAAATAAAGCCACCTGCGGAGTCAAAAATTCGGCCCAAACGCCGGGGATAAACCCAATTGGCAAGCAGCCAAATGAAAACTACACCAATTTCACTTGATACAATATCTGATGGGCCCACAATGATAATCTTCCCGCTTTCTAGTTCAAGTTGGTAATCTTGACCAGCTTCTTTGAAGGTTTTTTGGACTTTTTCTAAGTCTTTGAGTGTCATCATATTGATTGTTACCTCGCAGAAAATGAGTTGCCGCAGCTACAACTTTGAGCGGCATTGGGATTGTGAAATCGGAAACCTCCGCCCATCAAGTCCTCTGAATAGTCCAATGTGAGCTGGTTGAGATATTTTGATTGCTGGGGGTCGATCGCGATTTGGATGCCTTCTGACTCGCAAACGGTGGCATCAGGGGCGATCGTATCTTCAAAACCCATTGTATAAGACAAACCGGAACACCCGCTCGATTCTACACCCAGGCGCAATAAAGCATTGGGGTTTGGATGCTTTGACTTGAGGCGCGTTACTTCCAGGGCTGCGGTTTTACTCAGATGAATCATTATTGGTAATTTGTAATTGGAAATGTAGGGTGCGCAATGCGCACCTTACTGGAAATGTAGGGTGCGCAATGCGCACCTTACGAGTGAGTTACTTTGCTTTTTCTGTGCGGGCATAATCGTCTTGAAATCTGACAATATCATCTTCTCCGAGATATTCGCCATTCTGCACCTCAATCAAAACCAGCGGAATGACTCCCGGATTTTCCAGACGGTGATTGATGCACTGAGGAACGTAGGTAGATTGATTAGTAAATAGAACTTGTTCAGTTTCACCGCAAGTAACTTTAGCAGTACCACAAACTACGATCCAGTGTTCGCTGCGGTGGTGGTGCATTTGCAGGCTGAGGCGGTGTCCGGGCTTAACTTCGATCCGCTTAATTTTATATCCTGGGCCTTCTTCAAGAGTTGTAAAAGAACCCCACGGGCGTAATTCTGTAGCGGCTATTCCGTTGGGTGCAGCAGATGCGATCAGAGTTAATGTTTGAGAAAGTTCTTGAGTTTGAGCCATGATTTTTTACTCCTTCGGGATTGCTTGTTGAAGCCTTTAGTAAACGATGTGGGTTTTTGAGGTTAGCTAATTTGTTGTTAAAATAGAAGCTTACCTGCGCGGATGGGTTAGCGAACTGTACAGTTTTACTGCGAAATCTGCTTTGCCCGATCGACTCGCCTTAACAACCATAGCAAAATCACCATAGTAGTTGTCACCTGTGATGGGTGCGATCGCCCAAATCTACATCAAATCTTCATCTGTGGCGGCTGGTTCTTTATTTAACGGGACTTACGCATCAAAAAAGAAACCGGGTTTTTTGCGGTTTTTCCGGCTTCCGGGCGTCTTCTGGGCAAAAACCAGGTTTCTGGGTCTCCCATCTAATCCAGCTTTTGAGACTGCTGCTGCAAAACGGCTAGCATCTCTTGATAGAAAGGCTGCCCTTGAGTCTGGCTATCGCTGGCGGTTACTAAGATTTGCAAGGTTTCGATCGGCGAGTACCGCGCCGCATCTACAATCAAATCCAATAGCGGATGAATCCCGGAATTATTTTGTTGGGCCCCAAGCGATCGCATCAATATATGCAGCGCGAACCTGGTTAGATATAATCGCAATCGGATATCCAGCCCGCAACAGCAGCAGATTCATTAACAGTCTTCCGGTACGCCCGTTACCATCCCGAAACGGATGAATCGACACAAAGCGAAGATGTGCTTCGGCTGCAAACTCTAAGGGATGTAACGATTTGATTTTATCATTGTTCAGCCATTCGATAAATTCTGGCATCAAACTGTTGAGTAAATAATGAGGCGGATCGAGGTATTCGGTATCGGCGGCTTTGACATCTAATTGCCGATAACGTCCAGCTTCATCCGGCGCGTTAGCGAAGCCCTCGAAGAGGATCGCCCTTATAATTAAGTTGTGAATTTGTTTAATTTCCCATTCACCGATCTCCGTGTTCGATCGCGTTAGCATTTCAATATAGTCGATCGCAAACCGCGATGGCGTATCGCCACAAGCTACGGCTTTTTTTATTTTTACATCGAAGGACGGTTGACTCGAATCAATTTACCCCTCAAAGGTTCTTCAGCACAAATAGCATCATTAATTATCGTCGCCAGCCTTTCAAAATTTGGGTCTTCCGTGCAAACAATAATGCCAGCATGGTCAGAGTTTTGAAGATGCAGCCGCATGAAGTGACGGCGATTGCGTGTCAAAACTGTTCGGTTATTGCTATCCGCAAAAGCTAACACATCTTCGTCAGGAATTTGAAGATTTGCATTTCCTGCTTCCCTCGCTGTTAATACATCATGACCTAAAGCCCGCAGTAATTCTACGACTGCTAGTGGGAAGTTTTCATCTGTGTAAAAACGTGCCAACTGTTAATAAACCTCGCTTTCTTCCATAACTTCATCATTTTCTCTAATTGCCTGTTCAATTTCTTCTGGGTAAGCATCGGCATAAGCCCACGCATTTACCAAATCAGCGGCAGTTAGATCGGGAAATGATTCTAGGATGATAGCATCGGAAGCACCTAAATGTCGATCGCACACCAGCGACCAAACTGGTATCCGAGTATTGCCAATACAAGCATCGCCTCCGCAAACGCCAGGAGTCTTTTTAATACCTAGAGAACCGTTGGTTAAAGTTTGAGTTAGGATGCTGATGAGTTTAGCTTTATCGACCGGATTTAAGATTGAGACTTGAGTTTCTAATTCTTGTATAGTCATAAGTGCGATCGCTCGAATCTGATATTCTGATATAATTTAGATTATAGCAAATTCGCGCCATATTTTATGCTGCTTCATTTCTATCGATCGCAGCTTGAATTCCCTCTGGATGTGAGTTAGTATCGGAATTGCTCATCTCTCTTCTCGAACTCTGCGCCAAGAGCGGCCTCTGCGGTTAAATTATTCCAAATATCTAATTTATCATCTAGTTAGCAAAAAGTTGTTTTCCTGCTTTTTCCAGCAACGCGATGACTTGCTCTTTAGTTACGGTTGGAAATCCCTCCAAAAAATCATCAATTGATTCTCCTGCTTTCAGATAGTCCAGAAGTGTTTGTACTGGAACTCTAGTAAAAGCAAAGACTGGGCTTGGGCCCATAATCTCAGGAGATACGCTAATAATTAGAGATTTTTTCAGCATAAATATTTAGACCTTCGGGTTCCATAGTTAACTCATCGGCTTTAACTATTTTTTCACGCTCGATCGATCGCACAAGCTTAGATTTTTTCGTGCATCTACCCAATGCAGTAAATCTATATATAATACATCATACTAGATCGATCGCCATCCCACGCTCTGCTCTAGATCAAAATCTTTTCGTCACTTTGAGAGACACATCAAAATGAACAACAACGGACTGCCACAAAAACAAGGGCTGTACGATCCGCAGTTCGAGCACGATGCTTGCGGAGTCGGATTTATTGTACAGGTCAAGGGTAACAAATCCCACGAAATAGTCGAACAGGCACTGACAATCCTGCTGAACCTCGACCACCGGGGCGCGTGCGGCTGCGAAGCCAATACCGGAGACGGGGCGGGCATTTTGATGCAAGTGCCCCACAAGTTTCTCAAGAAAGCAGCAGCAGCCGAAAACATCGAACTTCCAGAAGCTGGGGAGTACGGGGTTGGTGCAATTTACTCATCGCGCGATCGGACTCAACGGGAAAACGGCCAACGCATCTTTGCCACAATCGCCGCCGAAGAAGGTTGTCCCGCGATCGGTTGGCGCGAGGTACCCACAGATAACTCGTCCCTGGGAGATACCGCCAAAGCCAGCGAACCTTTTATGCAGCAAGTGTTCCTAGCCCGCCCCGCAGGTATGGACGAGGCGGCTTTTGAGCGAAAACTTTACGTCATCCGCAAACGCGCCCACAATGCGATCCGCAGGACTAATACCGATCCGTACTGGTATAATTCCACACTGTCATGCCGGACGATCGTCTACAAGGGAATGTTGATGCCCGTGCAAGTCGGAGATTACTATCCCGAACTCCACGACCCCGACATGGAAAGCGCTTTAGCACTGGTTCACTCGCGCTTCAGCACCAATACTTTTCCGAGTTGGGAACGATCGCACCCTTACCGCTACATCGCCCACAACGGTGAAATTAACACCATGCGCGGCAACATCAATTGGATGAACGCGCGGCAATCGATGTTCGAGTCGGAACTATTCGGCGATGACTTAAAGAAAATCCCCAATTTAATCAATGTCGAAGGTAGCGACTCAACTATTTTTGATAATGCTTTAGAATTGCTGACTTTGGCCGGGCGTTCTTTACCTCACGCCATCATGATGATGATTCCCGAACCGTGGACAGCGCACGAGTCGATGAGTGATGAGAAAAAGGCTTTTTACGAATATCATTCCTGCTTGATGGAACCTTGGGATGGGCCTGCTTCGATCGCCTTTACGGATGGTACATCGATCGGGGCTGTGCTCGATCGCAATGGTTTGCGCCCTTCCCGTTATTGCATCACTAAAGATGACTTAGTAATTATGGCATCGGAAGCGGGAGTTTTGCCGATCGCGCCGGAACGAATTCTCTCAAAAGGCCGTTTGCAACCAGGCCGGATGTTCCTGGTAAATACAGCAGAAGGCCGCATCGTTTCTGATGATGAAATCAAACATCAAATCGCCTCGGAACATCCGTACCGCGAGTGGATTGACACGCACATGGTCGAGATTGCCAAACTTCCAGATGCGTCCGCAGTTGCAGAATCCAAACCAGTGCCTTTATTGCAGCGGCAAATGGCCTTTGGCTACACCTTTGAAGAACTGCGGTTGCTGTTAGCACCAATGGCACGGGATGGAGTGGAAGCTGTCGGCGCGATGGGCGCGGATACGCCACTTGCGGTACTTTCTAATCGCCAAAAGTTGCTTTACGAATATTTCCAGCAACTGTTTGCCCAAGTTACGAATCCGCCCATTGATTCGATCCGCGAAGAGATTGTCACTTCTGCTGAAACGACAATTGGATCTGAACGCAATTTGCTCAAGCCGGAACCAGAAAGTTGTCATTTAATTGAGTTGAAAACACCAATTCTCAGCAATGAAGAATTGGCTAAACTCAAACACGTTTCCCAAGGCAATTTCAAGTCGATTACGATACCGATTTTGTTCGACCCCAAAACTGGTGTAAAAGGTTTGGAACAAGCCTTAGAAGATGTGTTCGCAGCAGCCGATCGCGCGATCGCCTCTGGGGTGAATATCATCATTTTGTGCGATCGGGGAATCGATGCCGAAAACGCTCCGATTCCCGCGCTGCTAGCGGTTGCGGGCTTGCATCACCATTTGATCCGCAAAGGAACGCGGACGCGGGCGGGACTGGTGCTCGAATCCGGGGAACCGCGCGAAGTGCACCATTTCGCGACTTTAATCGGCTACGGTTGCGGTGCGATCAATCCGTATTTGGCCTTCGAGACGATCGCAGATTCGATCCGCGAAGGTTTGCTGGTAAATGTTGATACCAAGACAGCTTGCAAAAACTACGTGAAAGCCGCAACCAAAGGCGTGACTAAGGTTGCGTCGAAAATTGGGATTTCCACAATTCAAAGTTACCGTGGCGCGCAGATATTTGAGGCGATCGGCTTAAACAAATCCGTAGTCGATAAATACTTCACTTGGACAGCATCGCGAATTGCCGGAGTAGACCTCGAAGTCATCGCCCAAGAAGCGATTTTACGCCATACTCACGCCTTCCCCGATCGCCCATCCAGCGGACACACCCTCGATGTCGGCGGCGAATATCAATGGCGCAAGGAAGGCGAAGCCCACTTGTTCAGCCCGCAAACCATTCACGCCCTGCAAAAAGCCGTGCGCGAAGGAAATTATCCGCTTTTTCAACAGTATTCCGCCCTGGTTAACGAACAAAGTCAACAGCATTTTACCCTACGCGGTTTGCTGGAATTCAAGCAGCGAGAATCGATTCCGATCGAGGAAGTTGAGCCGATCGAATCTATTATCAAACGCTTCAAAACTGGGGCGATGAGTTACGGTTCGATTTCCCAAGAAGCCCACGAATCTTTAGCCATAGCGATGAACCGCATTGGTGGCAAATCGAACACTGGTGAAGGTGGCGAAGATCCGGAAAGATATACTTGGACAAACGATCGCGGTGACTCGAAAAACAGTGCGATCAAACAAGTTGCTTCCGGGCGTTTCGGCGTTACCAGCTTGTACCTTTCCCAAGCGAAGGAACTCCAAATCAAGATGGCGCAAGGGGCAAAACCCGGAGAAGGCGGACAGTTGCCAGGTAAAAAAGTATACCCGTGGATTGCCAAGGTACGACACTCAACTCCCGGTGTAGGCTTGATTTCGCCTCCGCCTCACCACGACATTTATTCGATCGAAGATTTGGCAGAATTGATCCACGACTTGAAAAATGCCAACCGGGAAGCGCGGATTAGCGTCAAATTGGTGTCGGAAGTTGGAGTCGGGACGATCGCAGCCGGTGTCGCCAAAGCCCACGCCGATGTCGTGCTAATTTCCGGCTACGACGGCGGTACAGGCGCGTCGCCCCAAACTTCGATCAAACACTGCGGATTACCTTGGGAGTTGGGATTGGCCGAAACTCACCAAACCCTGGTGCTCAACAATCTCCGCAGCCGAATCGCCGTGGAAACCGACGGACAACTGAAAACCGGCCGCGATGTAGCAATTGCTGCATTGCTTGGTGCAGAGGAATTCGGTTTTGCTACCGCGCCGCTGGTGACTTTGGGCTGCATTATGATGCGCGTCTGCCACCAGAACACTTGCCCCGTGGGCGTTGCGACACAAGATCCCCTGTTGCGGAAAAACTTTACCGGCGATCCCGATCACACGGTAAACTTTATGACTTTCATCGCCCAAGAAGTCCGCGAAATCATGGCACAGTTGGGCTTCCGCACGCTGAATGAAATGGTGGGGCGCACCGATGTTTTGGAAGCGCAACAAGCGGTAGAACATTGGAAGGCTAAGGGTTTGGACTTCTCGAACATCCTGTATCAGCCGGAAGTTGGGGCGGATGTTGGGCGCTATTGTCAGATGGCGCAGGATCACGGGTTGGAAAAGTCGATCGACCTTAGTGTACTGCTGGATTTGTGCAAAAGTGCGATCGAACACGGCACACCAGTCAAAGCAACTCTCCCAATTACCAACGTCAACCGAGTTGTCGGCACAATTCTCGGCAACGAAATCACCAAACGCCACTGGGAAGGCTTACCCGATGATACCGTGCACCTGCACTTCCAAGGCAGTGCGGGACAAAGCTTTGGGGCATTCGTACCCAAGGGAGTCACCCTAGAGCTCGAAGGCGAAGCCAACGACTATTTGGGCAAAGGCCTCAGCGGTGGCAAAATCATCTTGTACCCGTCGCCAGCTTCCACCTTCGTCGCAGAAGAAAACGTGATTGTCGGCAACGTAGTGCTTTACGGAGCGACATCTGGCGAGGTTTTCATCCGAGGGATGGCTGGCGAACGTTTTGGGGTGCGTAACTCCGGCGTTAACGCAGTAGTCGAAGGTGTGGGCGATCACGGTTGCGAGTACATGACTGGCGGCAAAGTTGTAGTTTTGGGTGCCACCGGGCGCAATTTTGCAGCAGGAATGAGTGGCGGTGTTGCTTACATTTTGGATGAAGCGGGGGATTTTGCAACTCGCTGCAATATGTCGATGGTGGCGCTGGAAAAACTGGAGGATGCTGAGGAAATTGCAGATTTGCGGCAGTTAATTCAAACTCATTTTGATTTGACTGGAAGTGCGATCGCATCAAAGGTTTTGGCAAATTGGGATGGGATGTTGCCGGTGTTTGTGAAGGTGATGCCGATGGATTATAAGCGAGTGTTACAGGCCATTGAAAGGGCGATCGCTGCGGGTTTAAGCGGTGATGATGCGCTGACGGCGGCTTTTGAAGAAAACGCTCG
>JAUBOH010000115.1:10982-16879 GCA_036700145.1 Microcoleus occultus BM001215366 | reverse complement strand
TAGAGGATATATTCATGAGTTCCTGAATGTCAATACCGATGTGGCGGTTGCTATAACTAAAGCCTTCTTCCTGACAATTGCTCAAACATCAGCGGTTGATTGCAACGAATGCTGAATGGTAGATAACTAAAGCCTTCTTCCTGACATCAGTTACATCTAAATCCGTTAAATAATCCGTTGCCGAACTTCCTTCTTCCTTCAACACCTGCGATCGCTTGAACAGCGGCAGCCTCGCCCGCCAATTGCCAGCGACAACCCCCGCCTGTTTCGAGCCGGGCGAGCGGGCGAGGCTGCCCAAACTCAGCACCCTCGCCCGGCGATCGCGTTTAGTGACTTTGTTGCAGGTAATTTTGCGACAGGGGAGTCCGTACCGCCGGCAGTAACTCTTCCGGTTTCGTGCCTCGGTGCTGCCAGTGCCGCCACCCAAAAAAGCCAGCGCTCAAAGCAACGGGCAACAAGCAAAGCGTCAGGGTCAGACATTGTTTCAATCCCAGTTTTTTTAACGGTTTCTGAGCCGGTGCAGCTTTGCTTGTGGCTTGGATAACCGAAGACTCAGGATGAGCAATAGAGGACTGCTTCGCCGTCGGTGAGTTCGGTGAATTAGCAGCATCCGGCAGATCGTTCTGGTGAACCCCATCCCTGCTGTCTTTTATTTGGTCTGGAAAATATTCCCAGACTTCGCCGTCACAACTCTCAGGATCCGACTGGAGATGGGCTGGCATTAGCTGGTGTTGGGCGATCGCTCTTAGCGAGGGCGGCGCCTTCCATTCTGTACCCGCGACGATCGGCTGCGTTCCCGACACGATTAAATTTTGCACCCCGCCGCCGGATGCCGCGCCCCCGGCTGGGGCCCCGGTCAGATAGCCGTCAAAGTCCGGGTGCTGGTAGAGAATTGGCAAAGCCCAGTATAACTGGTGAGAACCGTAGGCAGAAATTAGTCCGGCCCTGGCGCGGCTCAGGCTGAGATCGACTGGATAGCCTTGATTCAGGTTGCGGTAAAACAGCCGCGTCAGAGTTAGGGCTACATCGTCGGGGATGCTTTCTGCCATTGCTAGCACTGCCGGAATGCCCCGCTTGACTAGAGCTTCGGTTAAGTTGCGTTCCGGGCCCTCATCCGCCATGTCTGAGGGGTCGCCGTAGGCGCCGCGACAGGAGTTGAACACGGCCATCTGAATGCCGTTGTTGACGAGCAATCCGGCTAAGTCGTCGCCGCTCAAGGTTTCGGTTAAGCCGGTGCGCCTGCTGACTAGGTAGAGCTCGCCCCCTCTGGAACCTAAGTTGCTGTGGCCTGCGTAGTGCAAGACTTGGTAGTTTCCTTGTTCTAGGGCTTGGGTAAGCTGTTCTCGATCGGGCTGTTCGAGAATAGTCAGTTGAATTTCCGAGTGGGGGCTATTTTTGAGAGGGTTAGCGGTGCGGTTTTGCAGTTCTTGTTGCAGGTGGAGCACTTCTCGCTTGAGCTGCAAGCTGTCTCGATCGCTCGGAGAGGCGATCGCCATTAAAATTTTTAGCGGCCCGCCACTGGGCAGTATCCGGGTTTGTTTGAACAAACTTGTACCTGGTTGGTAGCGGGAAAACACGACATCGGTGCCGGTTGCCAAAGGGCGATCGCCCGCGTGCAGAACTTCCCACGGCAGCCGCGGCAAGCGTCGGCCTTTGAGTCCGAGCCGCAGTTGCAGCACTTCTCGGCGGTGCTGGGCGATGCCTTGAGCGCAAGTCCAGCTATCGCGCAAGTTTCCTTGAAACAGCCCGCTGTATAATTGTTGCCCGAGGGCTACTAAAGTAGGCGCTGCGTTTTGTCCCGATCGCGAGAGTCCGCGACCGGCAGAACTGGTTCCCTGCAATACTTTTGGCCCGAACACGCCCACCAAGGGGTCGTTCATCAGTTGAGCTGACAGTGCAAGCCATTCGTCGATCGGCCAGCGGACTTGTTGTTCTGCTAAGGGTACGCCCGGTGCAACCCTTTCTGTCCGCACTAGATATTCGTCGTCCCCTACTGGGGTGACTGAGAGTTTAAATTCTTGGCTCACCGATTTAGCGCCCTCCCGCCTCAATTCTGAATTTGCCTGCGTTTTTGCGGATAGCAATAGCGCTCGGCAAAATGATTTTTACTCTTGGAATCAAAGTTTCTGAATGCGCTTCCCCCGATCGGGCGAGCGCTGGGATCAAATATATTTGTTCAAACACTTTGAGGCTATAAAACTTGTACTTTAATAACAGTTTATTAGTTTTGATTGCCCTGTGGCTCAGTGAAAGCCGAATTTTCTCCAATTTTGCTATCTTTAACATTTTGCACCTCTACCGCAGACCCCTTTACATTCGTCGCGAACTTGAGTTTCTCATTGCTGAGTAAAGTTAAATTGGAGGCACTTTACCAGGCGGATCTCTAGTTCTTATTAAAATTACTTCGGCTCTCGCCAACCTATTTCAGGGCAATATGGGAGGCAAAGTTGAGTAAAATTTTTGGGGCGGCAATCTGTCTATCTGCCCTAACCGCTTATCCTCTACCACCACCCCCCCATCATAAATCTTGAATTTGTGTCAATTAATTAATTGGTCAGCCCTCCGCCCTCATCCGTAAGTCGGCGCGTCCCGATCAGTCTCTCCTCAGTAGCGATCGGTCATCGATATTTGACCATCGACAATTGCTAATCAATAATTGCTAATTTACCGCTTACTCGTTATTTAATTTTTTTAAATTTAATTGTCTTACTCTAGTTAAAGTTAAGCATAAAAAAAAGTTAACGAGCCAATAGTTATCAACAATACAACTGCCCTAAAATTATTTCCGTCCTCCCAAGCAACAATAATTTTTATCATCTAGAGGACTAAGCCTCCTCAAGCCAGTTTCTCGGAGAAATAATGGGCAAAGGCAACCATAGATATACAAAGAAACCGGATTTATCAGCCTCGCCAGGGGTCATTCCCGCTTAAAATGCCGATCGAGCTTGCAACTGTAACCAAAAACCACCCCTGCGTTGACTACTATTTGTTTATGAATTTTACAATCTGTCTTGAGATAGATAGATTTTTGCTGAGTTGTTAGTATTTCACTGGAAAAAAATATTTCTCAGTTCGATCGCCTCCCTCGAATTGAGAGAAAATTGTGAGACTGAAAATTAAAACAAATATTTGCCGAGGCGAACAATCTAAATTTCTAATTAATCATCGGGAACTAAAATTAGGAGCGTTTAGTCACTTACACAAAGAATTCAAATCCTTAAGTCAGGGAAGGATTTGTCAGAGCTGGGAGTGTTACAAAACTTCAATGCACCCAGGCTCGATCGCAGGAAAAGCAAGGTAAAATTTTGGGGATAAAGGTTTTGGGTAGTTATGTGGGAGTTGTGAGTTGCGAGTTTAAATTCTGCTAATTCACTGTAGAAATTACGTAGAGAATCTACACTTCGGTGCACTTCGGCGCAGCTTACTGTAGAAATTACGTAGAACATCAAAAGCGCTTGGCGCTTCGGCGCAGCGGTTACGGTGTAAGTGGCGGTTAAATTATTTTTACTGCGTAATTGCAGAATATAAAACTCGCAACTAATCTAAATAACCCCTTGCAGTTTAAATAGCATCTATGACAGAAAGGTGAGATGTCAGATCCTCTAGCAGGCGCAAGTATGAAGTTAATTTTTTTTATGCTGCTGCCTCCTGCTTGCTGATAAACTGATACTAAGAAGCTCAGCCGTTTTTGGAAAATATCAAAGATGGAAGATGATATATTGTTAGGAAATGTATCGGGAACACTTTTTTCCGATCGAGCTCAAACCGAAATTCCTGACCAGACAAAAACCAGTTCCTCTACCGGGTTAAATATGCCGAATTCTAATGCCAAAACAAGTGCTGTGCCGATCGCCGTTGAAGACGACGAAACAGAGTTCGGGCTTTCAGCCAGCAATCTCGATCGACTTGAGGAGTTCCGCAGCGCCACCGCCACAAATTCCGACAAAGGGTTAGTCAAGTTAATTGACGATGCGATCGCTGAAAACAGCAGCGGCAGTAATGGCAAAGTTGCGAATCCATCTAACGGCGCATCCCCAAAAGTTGCTGAGGATCAGAGCAAAATTGCTCAATTAAACGGCGTACCCGAAGAAGGTGCGGGCAGCAAAAATGACAAGGATGACAAAAAGGATGACAAAAAGGATGATAGCGGCAGCAATCGCCAGACGATCGAAGGCACCGATGGCGATGACTTAATTGCTGTCACAACCGCTGACAAGTCGATATTCGGCAAAAAAGGCAAAGACAAAATCAAAGGCAGCCCCGGCAAAGATAAAATCTACGGGGGCAAAGATGACGACATTTGCGACGGTGGCGACGGTGACGATGAAGTCAGAGGCGATCGCGGCAACGATGCCGTCTACGGCGGCAAAGGCAAGGATTCCGTCTACGGCGGCAAAGACAACGATACCGTTAGCGGTGGCAAAGACAACGATACCGTTAGCGGTGACGAAGGTAACGATATCGTCAGGGGTGACGAGGGTGACGACAGCGTTAGCGGTGGTGCTGGCAACGACACCGTAAACGGTGGCAAAGGCAACGACGTTTGCATGGGTGATGACGGCGACGACAGCGTGATCGGCGGTGCTGGCGACGACAGCGCGATCGGCGGTGCTGGCAACGACAACGTGATGGGTGACGACGGCGACGACAGCGTGATGGGCGGCGACGGCAAAGATACCTTGATCGGTGGTGCGGGCAACGACGTTTGCATGGGCGACGACGGCGACGACAGCGTGATGGGCGGCGACGGCGACGACAGCGTGATGGGCGGTGCCGGCAACGATACGATCGTTACTGGCGACGGCAACGACATGGCAGACGGCGGCGACGGCGACGACAGCGTTGTCGGCGGCGGATCTGGTGACGATACGCTGATGGGGAGTGCGGGCAACGATACGATCGTTGGCGGTACTGGCAACCATACCTGTGTCGGCGGTGCTGGAAATGACGTTTTTGTGATCGGCGATCGCAACTCTGGGCCAAGTTCAGTCATCACTGACTTCACAGACGGTGACAAGTTACTGCTGTCTGGTGACTTGAAATTTAGCAGTTTGTCCTTCGTACAAGTTGGCCTCAATACCGAAATTCGGGGCAGCAGCAACTTTGTGCTGGCGCTATTGTTGAATGTCAATGCGAGTATTCTGAAAGCTACCAGCTTTTTGGGAGCTACGGGTACAACTCCAACTCCAACTCCAACTCCAACTCGAGTTGTAACTCCGCCGGTGATTAATACCCCTCCGCGCGTGGAAGCTAATAATACGCTGATTGCCGGTTCCGACGGCAGCAAGCAGACTATTACTTCTGACTTGTTGCGGTTTGTCGGTGGCCAGCAAGGTGCTGGCGGCACACTCTTCAAGCTAACCGAGCTGCCTGATACCAAAACGGGGCAACTATTCTTTAAGGGAGCAGCGGTAACACAAGTCGGTGTTACTTTCACTCAAGCAGACATTAACGCAGGTTCGTTAACTTTCCAAGCAGCAACAGGTTTTATCGGTGTAGCTAGTTTTGGTTTTGATGTTAACCAAGGCACAAACGTTATCACCGGCCAGCGTTTTAGCTTGAAAATCGAGCAAAATGTCTTTAAGTTTACTGGCAATACAGCCCCTCAAGTTATTGTCGGTTCGGCGACTCTCGATAACGACATCGAAGGCGGCGATGGTGACGATGACATTAAAGCCGGTAAGGGCAAAAACAAAATTAAAGCCGGCAAAGGCAAGGACAAAATTAAAGCCGATGACGGCGATAATGATATCGAAGGCGGCGATGACGATGACGAGATCGAAGTCGGTAAAGGCAAAAACAAAATAAAAGGAGACAAAGGCAAGGACAAGATTAAAGGCGGTGACGGCGATAATGATATCGAAGGCGGCGATGACGATGACGAGATCGAAGTCGGT
>JAUBOH010000115.1:9956-10882 GCA_036700145.1 Microcoleus occultus BM001215366 | reverse complement strand
AAAGGCAAAAACAAAATAAAAGGAGGCTTGGGCAACGACAAAATTAAAGGCGGCGATGATGATGACTCGATCGAAGGCGGCGCAGGAACCAATACTCTAACTGGGGGTGCTGGGAAGGATCGCTTTATTTACCTCACTTCCCGTCAAGAGATTACCACAGTTCTAGAAGCTGACTTAATCACTGACTTTAATGTCAATGACGATTTTTTAGAGTTCTCTACGGCAGCTTTTGCTCTTAGCGTTACCAGCTTGACTCGATTTTCGGTTACGGCTACTTCTGCTGTCGGAAGCATCGCCGGCGCTAATTTGCTCGACTTCAGCCTCGATACCAGCGTTACCAGCATCGCTACTTTGCAAGCGCGGTTTACAGCTCTGGGCGGCAACAGCAACGACCCTATTTTCTGTCAGTTTACAGATAGCGCTACCGGCCGTTCTGTGCTGGTATTTGCTGTTGGGGCGCGCTTTGAAATTGTGACCACTTTCTCGGTGAAAATTAGCCTGGATGTCAAGAACTTTGTCTTTACAGGCGCACCGGTAACTGTTCCTCTCGGTACTTCCGGCCCGGATGTTTTGGATTTCGGTACTTTTCCAGCCGCAATTACAATCAATGGTTTAGCAGGCGATGACAATATCACCGGCAGCAATTTCAACGATACGATTAACGGCGGTGACGGCAACGATACCATCACCGGCGGCCTCGGTTTGGATGTCCTGAGTGGCGGCAGCGGTGCCGATGTCTTTGTTTACAGGACAACGAAAGAAGGTGGCGATCGAATTTCTGACTTTAAGTCGGGAACTGATAAATTCCAGTTTGTCGCCAGCGAATTCGGGAATTTGACTACTACGAACTTTGACGGTGTTAGCGGTTCAACTCCTGACATTACTGGCAAAGAGTTGGTGATTTTCACGGGTGGAACTTTTGCCTC
>JAUBOH010000115.1:2748-9856 GCA_036700145.1 Microcoleus occultus BM001215366 | reverse complement strand
CAGCGGACTTTGTATTCACAGGTTCGATCGCAGCTTCTCCAACTACCCCTGCTCCTACTGGTAGCATTGTCAATTTAACTACGAATCCGGGTACTTACCCGATCGCCTTTAACAACTTCGGTTCAGGTGCTGGCGGCTACAACTTTACCACTCCTGTCTTGTTTACCGGAGATGCGGGTGTTAACAGCGTGACCGGCACTGAGTTTGCTGACATCCTCAACGGTGGTGCTGGTGCTGATCTTTTGGTCGGCGGTTTGGGTAACGACAGCATTTCCGGCGACGATGGTAATGACAATCTCTTCGGCGGCGCGGGTAGCGATACTCTCAACGGCGGCATCGGGAATGACACTTTAACCGGTGGTGCGGGAACCAATGTTCTCAACGGTGGTGCTGGTGCGGATGTGTTTGTGTTCACCGGAACTACTGCTGGTGGCGGAGATTTAATTACCAATTACAGCATTACTGACGATCAAATTAACATCGACAACACTGGTTTTCCAGGCTTTACAACCGGAGCGGGACTTTTGCGTCAGAGTTCCTACGCTTACAGCAGTACAGTTTCTGTAACTGCGCTCGAAGCAACTTTAACCGCGCCGTCGATCATGGCTATCTACGACAGTTTGTCTGCGTCTACTAAACTGTATTACGATAGCAACGGTTCTACTGTTGGCGGTAACAGTTTGTTTGCAACTGTCGATGTCAATTTGGGGCCTACGGGCAACTCGGAGTTGTTCTTGTTCTAAACAGCAAGAATCTCGATCGGAATATCGGCGGTACGGTTAGGGACACAGCAATGCTGTGTCCCTACAATACACAGGTAGGACACAGCATTGCTGTGTCCTTTTTTTTGTTTCTAAACCTGTCCTTATTTTGATTCCAGCCGCTGCCGCCATTTGCTGCTAATTACATCTATAACCGTCACTACAACTAACAAAACCAACATCATTGTTGTCGCTTTGTTGTATTCAAAAGACCTGATATAATTCACCAATTCAAAGCCAATTCCGCCAGCGCCGACCACTCCCAACACCGAAGCAGCCCGGATGTTATATTCAAACATCCACAGCGTGTAACCCAAGGCTAGCGGCAATACTTGCGGGAAAATGCCGTATTGGGCGACTTGCAGCCAAGATGCACCCGCGACTTGTAATGATTCTATCGATCGCGCTTCCACAGATTCGATCGCCTCTTGGTAGAATTTAGCCAGATAGCCGATCGTATAAATTCCCAACGCCAAAGTACCCGCCGGCGCGCCCAAACCAGTCGCCGCCACAAACAGCAACCCCAGTACAATTGAAGGAACAGAACGCACTGCATTTTGAATTAAATTAGCCGGCCATTGCAACCACTTTGGTGCTATGTTGTGGGCGCTGCAAATGGCAATTGGTACGGAAATAACTGCCCCGATTGTGGTTCCCCATAAGGACATTTGAATTGTTTCGATTAATGCTTTAATTGCTACGTCGATAATTTCGAGATTTGGCGGCCACAAACGGGAGATAAAATCTGTCATGTAAGGCCAACTGCTTGCCAATGTTGCGCCATCTATTTCTAATCCTCGCAACGCCCAACCATAAATTATAATTAAACCTACTGCAATACCTAGATTTTTAATCCAGCCATAGTTTTTTGATAAGTTACCCAAGTTTTTTTCGATCATTTGCGTTTGTTTTTTGATTTTTGAAGGGGATTTTTTTTAAACGAACCGCGAAGGCGCTAAGAAGGAGAAGGAAGAGGAGAGAAGAGAGGAGTTTACGCTGCTATTTGGGGATTGGTTAATTTGCTGAATTTGTCGGATAGGTTGTGGCATTTGCCATCATAGACTATTTGACCGGCATCGAGGACGATCGCCCGATCGGGATAAGTGCTGGCCATGCCCAAGTCGTGCAATACTACAACTACTGTCATCCCCTGTTCTCTGTGCAATTTAGCGAGGATTTCCATTACTTGTTGGGCGGCGATTACGTCTAATCCGGTGGTGGGTTCGTCTGCTAGTAAAATCTGGGGAGATTGGATTAGGGCGCGGGCGATGGCGACTTTTTGCTGCTGTCCGCCACTGAGTTGTCCGGTTTTCTGATATGCTAGGTCTTTGAGTCCGAAGTTGGCCAGTAATTCAAAAGCTCGATCGCGCTTTTGTTTCGGAAAACCCCACAGTGTCTCCCAAGTATTCAATCCTCCCAAGCAACCGCACAGCACATTCTCGATCGCCGGTGATTGTTTTACCAATCCGCCACCTTGAAAAATCAAGCCGATATCGCGCCGAATTCGGGCGATCGTGCGCGTATTCATGACAATATCGTTAATCCGAATCTCTCCGCTTTTGACGGGGACTAAGCCGACAAAGGAGCGCAATAGCGTGGATTTTCCCGCGCCGTTCAAACCCAGCAGCGCTACAAATTCACCCTGTTTGATTTTGCAATCAATTCCGTTGAGAATCGGGCGATTTAGCGATGGTGAATAAGCTGTTTCTAAATTACAACATTCAATAGTCATGGCGGATATTTATTAACAAATTTGGTAATTAATTTAATGCGCCAACGGTAGGGACACGGCGCCGTGCCCTTCTTCGTGTCAACTTAACGTCAAAAGTAGTATCAGTATATCGTCTACCGATTAGGCCCAGATCCCCCCTAGCCCCCCGAATCGTTGCGGGGGGACAGGAGTCTTCTCAAAGTCCCCGCAACGATTCGGGGGATGCGAGGGGGATCTAGACTTTGCCTAAAAGCGACATTTATTAGGGTTTCAGGCTTAAGTTGACACGACGAAAGGCTGTGCGGTGTCCCTACGGATTTCAGGTGCTACTTTTCAGAATTAGTATCAGATTACGGCTCTAATTTGGCGCGCACCAAAGCTTGGCGCAATGTTGCTAAGTGGCTGGTGTGATCGACTTTCACCAAGCGCTGGGAATTGTACAAACTGCGGAACAATTGATTGTTTGCAGGTTCGTTCATTTTCATGAAAGCATTAACCAGCTTTTCGCGCATGGGTGCAGGAATGCGATCGTCAATTACAATTCCGTGGGCGGGAACTCCCGGAACTTTTTGCAGCACTCGCAAGTTTTTGCCTTCTGCTGCTGTAATCCAAGGCGGTAGCAAAGCGTATTCCGAGACGGCTGCAACTTCTGCTTGACCTTTTAAAACTGCTTGCAAAGCGCTGCTGTAACCGTCGCCGTAGGTGACATTTCCGAAGAAACCTTCCAGTCTATCCGGGCCGGAAACTAATCCTTGACCGACCAATTCTCCGACTGGGAAAATAAATCCCGAACCGGAAGTTCGAGAGGTGAAAGCCATTTTTTTGCCTTTCAATTGTTCGAGAGTTTGCTTTGCCGAACCTTTCGGGCGCAGCGGGCTGTCTTGACGCACTACAAATATAGAATCATAGGTATTTCCGCCGGAATAATCGCTGCGAACTTCTGCTAAATACATCCGCGCTTTGGCCAATTGTTCGGCTTTTAAGGCGGCGCGGCCTGCTACAAATGCGACATCTGCTCTGTCCGCTCTCAATGCCTCTACAGCGGCGGTTTCGTCGCCGATGACTGCTTCTACGGGCATTCCGATTTCTTTGGAAAGTATTGCAGCTACTTGATTGGCTTTGTTTTGCAAATCTGTAGCATCTCTGCGGTTGGCAAAGACGATTCTAATGCGATCAATCGGAGCTTGTGCTCTTAAATCTCGATCGACCTTTGGGGTTGTTTGGGCGATCGCTTTTTGTCCGACTCCGACTGCATTAGCCGCCAAACCCGCTAGCAGCAACAATCCCGCGCTAGCACCAGCCAGCACTTTTAACTTTACATTCATTAATTTCTCTCCTATTTAACCGCAAACGCAACTTTACTTTTTGATAACAAGTTGCAATAAGTAAATATTAGTTTAAAGCTTTTTGGGTAATCGATCGCAACTGTTAATGATAAGTATTTGCAATTATTGATATAATAAAAACTTATCAAATTAGCAGCCCCCTAAGCTGGTAGTCTAAAATCTAAAATCTAAAATCCCTTGAGTATTAATATTTCTGCCCAAAATCCCTTGTCTGTCTGTTATGCCGATGTTGAGTCTGCGGCAAAACACTTGCAGGGAAAGGTTTTCAAGACTCCGGTACTGACTTCGGCAACTTTCAACAAACGGACGAATTCTCAGGTATTTTTCAAGTGCGAGAACTTTCAGCGCACGGGTTCGTTTAAATTTCGCGGTGCTTGTAATGCTTTGATGCAGCTATCGCCAGCCGAAAAACAGAACGGAGTGCTGACTTTTTCTTCGGGAAATCACGCGCAGGCGATCGCCCTTGCCGCCCTGTTGCTACAAATTCCTGCTACTGTTGTTATGCCGACCGATGCGCCAAAAGTCAAGCAAGAGGCGACTCGCGACTACGGTGCAGAGATTATTTTGTACGATCGAACTGTAGTTTCCCGCGAAGAGCTCACCGCCCAAATTGGCGCAGAACGACACTTGACAATTATTCCTCCTTATGATGATGCGCGGGTGATTGCGGGACAAGGTACGGCGGCGCTGGAATTAATCGCCGAAGTTGGGGAGTTAGATTTGCTGTTAGTTTGCTGCGGCGGCGGGGGTTTGCTTTCGGGATGCGCGATCGCAGCTAAAACTTTATCCCCACAGTGTAAAGTAATAGGAGTAGAACCGGCACAAGCAGATGATGCGGCGCGATCGTTCCGCACCAAAACACTACAAACTGTTACTAACCCGGATACGATCGCAGATGGTGCACGCACGCCATCTTTGGGAAAATTAACTTTTCCTTTGGTCTTGCATTATGTGGATGACATGGCAACAGTTTCGGAAGCAGCAATTCGCAGTACAATGTTTTTTATGTGGGAACGCATGAAGATAGTTGTGGAACCGACGGGAGTGTTAGCAGCGGCGGCTTTGTTGGATGGAGTTGTGAAAGCTGAAAATGCGAGAGTTGGGGTAATTATCAGCGGGGGAAATGTGGATTTTAGTTATTAGTTATTAGTTATTAGTCATGAGTTATTGGTTATTCACTGTTAGATATCCGCAGGCTTAAAGAAGTCGGGGTTCTGGGTATTATGTGCAGATTTTCTGATAAAATGCTCCCACACTAAACTTTGATAGCACAGCACAATGTCTTCAGAAACAAACTCAGCGGCTCAATCTACAACCGGTGCAGATGCGATCGATGTTGCGATCGCCTCAAGAATCGACTTTGACGGATCTCCAATTCCCCAAGCAAAATTAGACTTGTACGAGCAAGTGATGGGATTAGAAGCCGGGAGACAGCGCAGCGGCGTGTCGAATACCATGCGATCGCGCATTGTCCGCATCGGTGTCAAACACATCGGCCAAGAAGAACTCGATAAAATGCTGGTGGCGGCCGACTTTGCACCGCTAAAAGAGAAAGAAATCGCTTTTTACTACGGCGCTAAGTAAATAGCATTAATCCTGGTTTGTAGTGAGGACTTTAGTCCTTATTCAATCTTTAAGAAGGACTAAAGTCCTCACTACAAACTATTTTTTTATATTACTCGGGTTTCAAAGCGCGTTCCATCAGCGATAAAACTGCTTGTTCGGGAGTAATTTCACCATTTAATAAGCGATAAACTTGACGGGAAACGGGAACTTCGATGCCGCGTTGAGTGGCTAAATCAATCAATACATTAGCAGTATTAACTCCCTCAGCAGTGCTCTGCAATTCGTGCAAAATTTGCTCTAAAGATTTGCCCTGTGCCAATCCGAAACCAACCCGATAATTGCGCGATAAAGAACTGTTGCAAGTAGCGAGCAAATCTCCCAAACCAGACAAACCGTAAAAAGTTTCGGCGCGAGATCCCAAACGAACTCCCACCCGAATCATTTCCGGCAAAGCGCGAGTCAGCAAAGCAGATTTAGCGTTAGTTCCTAATTGTAAACCATCGCAAACACCAGCGGCGATCGCAAATACATTTTTTAAAGTTCCACCTAACTCAGTCCCCAGCGGATCTTGATTGACATAAACCCGAAAAATATCGGAACTGTAAATATTTTGCACTTCCCCCGCCGCTTCCAAATCAAAACTAGCAGCTACCGTTGCAGCCGGCAATCCCTGTTGAATTTCTTCGGAAAGATTGGGGCCGGAAAGTACGACTATTGAATTGCGAGGAAAGGCATTTTGCCAAATTTGAGATGGAGTACGCGTAGTCGCGGGGTCTAAGCCTTTGGTAACGGTAACTATAATTGTACTGGGACTTAATTGTAAAGCTAAAAGCCGATCGACTGTTTCTCCCACTCCTGTCATCGAAACGGCCGAAACCACAACATCCGCGCCCGTTATAACTGATTCTAGACTAACAGAACTGCGGCGCGACCACAAGTTAACTCGATCGCCTTTTTTGCTTCCCAGATTTGCCAAGGCCGAACCCCAAGCACCTCCGCCTAATATTGTCAAGATTCTCATAAAATTTAATTGTTATGAATGAAACCGCAGATGCACGCAAATCAACGCAGATAAATCATAGCAATTCATCCGCGTTAATCCGCGTGCATCTGCGGTTAAAAACTCCCCTCCTACAATTGCGGCCGCAATCCGTAATGACGGTAACGCCAATAATCGCGTAAAATGCGATCGTGATCGAAACACAACTCACCAGGAATCTGCCAAGATTCAAAAATTTGTAAATTTTTAGCATCGTCGGCGGCTTGAGGTTCGCCCGTTGCAGCAGCCAAGAATACAATACTGATAGTGTGTTGGCGCGCGTCGCGATTTGGATCGGAATAAACGTAGAATTGCTCGATCAATTCTACATTCAAGCTTGTTTCTTCTAAAGCTTCGCGTTTGGCCGCCGTTTCTACCGATTCCCCGTAATCGACAAAGCCGCCGGGAATCGCCCAGCCGTGGGGAGGATGGCGGCGTTCTATGAGTACGATCGGGCGGTGCGGGCGATCGACCAATTCGATGATAATATCAACTGTAGGAGCAGGATTTTTGTAAGTCATTGTGTTTGGGAATGGGGCATCGGGCATTGGCCAAACAGGGCATTGGCCAAACAGGGCATTGGGTATTAATGATTTTATATGTAACAAATAACAAATAACAAATAACCAACAACCGTCAACCGTCAACCGTCAACCGTCAACCGTCAACCGTCAACCGTCAACCG
>JAUBOH010000115.1:0-2648 GCA_036700145.1 Microcoleus occultus BM001215366 | reverse complement strand
GTCAACCGTCAACCGTCAACCGTCAACCGTCAACCGTCAACCGTCAACCGTCAACTAACAGTATGCCTAAATGGATCGGAAAAGTTTTGGGTGTCGGTGCAGGTGCTATCCTGCTCTTGGGCGGAACAGGATATTGGTATGTTTTTATTGCCGGAGCACCTCAGTTAGACCCTCCGAAAATCATAGCCGATGCCGACTTAAAATTTGAACTCAAAACATATAAAAGTGCAGCGATGAATTCTGAGCGCAGCTATGGCTTAATTTTACCGCCTGGGTACGCAAAAAATCCCAAACAGCGCTATCCCGTGATTTTTTTGTTACACGGGGGACACGGAGACGCGCGCGCTTATCAAGACAAAGCTGCTGTTACTTCTGTGCTTCACGATTTGTATAAAACGAAAAGATTGCCGCCCTCAATTGTGATTACTCCAGACGGAAACGACAAGCGGGGTACGAGCCCTTTGTGGGACCCGCAGTATTTTGACGGGCCGAACGGTAAGGTGGGAAGTGCGATCGGCTCCGAATTGGTTTCTGAGCTCAAATCGCGCTACAGAACGCTGGAAAACCCCAAATTCTGGGCAATGGGAGGACAATCTTCGGGGGGTTGGGGAGCTTTTAATATCGGTTTGCGCTACTTGAATAATTTTAATATTCTGTTCAGCCACAGCGGCTATTTTATCGATCAAAGCGGCAAGGCTAACAGTCCTAAATATTTAGTGCCGAAACTTTCTGTTAAAGATAAACAGCAGTTGCGCGCTTATTTGGATGCGGGGGAAGGAGACGAGAAATTTCTGACTTCTACCCAACAGTTTCACGAGCAATTAAATAGTTTGGGTATTGCCAACGAGTTTAACAAATTTCCGGGAGGACACGGGATTGTTGGCCCGGATGTTGGTTGGAATTATTGGCATAAGCATTTAGCGGATTCTTTGAGTTATGTTGGAAAACAGTTTAACATATCACTAGCCGCACAGAAAAAATAGAAAGGTGAACTGTGTTACCCCAAAAAACTAGGATAGGACTCTGGACTGCATCATTTTTAACCGGATTGGTAGGAGTTATTAACCTGCTGTCTGCTGTAACTCCCAGTTTACCCGATCGCCGAAATTGGCTAGAACCATTTTTCCCTTTTCCCGTGCGTGCGGGCGGGCATTTTTTTGCAGCAGTTATCGGATTTATGCTGCTAACGCTGGCAACTAATTTGTTGCGAAGAAAACGGATTGCTTGGTTGCTGACTGTGGGACTGCTGACTATTTCTATTGTCATTCATTTAGTTAAGGGATTGGATGTTGAAGAGAGTTTACTTTCTGGGGTGCTTTTGTTTCAGTTATTGGTGATGCGTCAGACTTTTACTGCTCAATCCGATCGCCCTTCAATTGCTCAAGGAATCCGGGTTTTGCTGGGGGCTTTGCTATTTACCCTCGCTTACGGGACAGCGGGTTTTTACATTTTAGATCGGCGTTTTGAAGTTAACGAACGAGCGGTTAATTTCGATTGGGACGATGCTTTGTTCCAGACTTTTGCCATGTTTTTTACGGCGGATAATGCGGGGTTGGTTCCGAAAACTCGGTTTGCTGAATTTTTTGCGGATTCGATTTACGGCGTAGGTGCGGTAACGCTTGGTTATGCACTTTTGATGCTGCTGCGGCCGGTGCTGCTGCGAGACTCGGCAAGTTTTTGGGAACGGAATAAAGCTAGAAGAATTGTGGGAACATACGGGCGGACGACGCTAGCGAGGTTGGCGTTACTTGAGGATAAATCTTATTATTTTAGTCCTTCGGCAAAGAGTACGATCGCCTACGTGCCGAAAGGTAGAGGTGCGATCGCCCTGGGAGACCCCATCGGGCCGGTGGAAGACCGCAAAGAGGCAATTCTGGGGTTTCAAGAGTTTTGCGATCGCAATGACTGGTATCCGGCATTTTATCAAACTTTACCCGACGATCTAGAAATGTATTATGCTCTCGGTTTTCGAGTGGTGCAAATTGGCGAAGAAGCTATTGTCAATCTCAAAAATTTTACTCTCAAAGGTAAAGCCAATCAAAATTTAAGAACTGCGATCAACCGCTTGACAAAAGCCGGACATGAAGTCAAATTTTACGAACCTCCTTTAAGTTTGGAATTGATGCTGCAAATGAAAGCGGTTAGCGATGAGTGGCTGCAAATGGTTCAGGGTGCAGAAAAACAGTTTTCTGTAGGCTGGTTTAACGAGACATATTTACGGGAAACTCGCGCCATAGCCATCCACACTCCCGACGGAAAAATTAGTGCTTTTGCTAATATGATATCGGCGGGAGATCGAGTGGTTGGAGTTGATTTAATGCGGCGTCGCACTGAGGTGGAAAATGGCACGATGGAGTGTTTGTTTGCTTCGATGTTACAGCACTGTCAAGAGTTGGGATATGCAGAATTTGATTTGGGTTTGTCGGCTTTGGCGGGAGTTGGAGAAGCTGAGAAATCCGGGCGGTTAGAAAAGGTGTTGATTTATCTTTCCGATCACTTGAGCAAGTTTTATAATTTTAAGGGATTGCACAGTTTTAAAGATAAGTTTGGGCCGCAGTGGGAACCGCGTTATTTGGTTTATCCGAGTTTGGGAAGTTTGCCGGATGTTGTGGTTGCTTTGATTCGGGCCGATTCGGGCGATCGACTTT
>JAUBOH010000114.1:5638-16883 GCA_036700145.1 Microcoleus occultus BM001215366 | reverse complement strand
ACCATTCTTGATAAATCCAGACCAACTCCAAAGCCAATATTGGATCAATTACTAGCGTTCATTTTTATGCAGGTACGCTATATATAGCGTGCCTGCCTATGTCCTGTTGCAAACACTTCATGAACTCGAAATCTATACACCACCTGCATTGAAAACACCCATAACCATCTCTTCGGTGATTCTAAGTTGTATCGCCGATCGTCCGAGATGACTAAAACGTCTTCGTGAAATTTCAAAAATTCATCAATTGATATAAATTGAAGGTCTTCTTTAAACTGTGTCTGTGTACCGTCAATCTCTTTGAGGCGATTAAGTAAGTCAGCATTGCCAGCAATTTCAGCCTGTTTACACATGGCACCCAAACAGTTTTTAAAACATTTAGTTCCTGTTTATTTGCTATTAACTGCTAGCCAAATATCTGCCAGGTTTATGACTGTGTTTGGCGACAATAGCTTGAAATAGTGTCCTCCGTCACATCGCCAACTAGATTGGTAGCTGACATTGTTCTTGTCGCGTTGTTGGCGACGTTTTGTTTGCCCATCCCAATATTCATTTTCTACTTTTGCAATCGCCTCACCGAACGTCATCAAATCATTCTTGATGACGTTTTTTTCTAGAATCACGTCATCATACCAGGCTAAAAACTGGGACTCGGTTTTTAGCGATTCTAGGGCGCTAGCAACTAGGTGCGCTCTCCTCAAAGCATCGGTAATCCCTTGCATTGTTAGGTAGCACCCACAGGTTTTATTGACTCGCTTGACGCCTAACTTGAATTGAAGTGTTATGTAACCACCGCTAGCTTTGCTGTCTCTTTTTAGCCTTACCCCTTTGGGACATTCTTTTTGCGCTTGCTTAAAGTAGTCCAGAATCCGCTCATAACCGATCGGGTAATCAGCGGTGGTACTGGCTGTGACTGGATTAGATTTTTCGCTCATCTTTCGCCCCTTGCTCTGAAAGTGCCGAGTTTGCTTGCTATATTCAGCGTACAGCAAGTCGCTCAGTGTTCGCTCAGATCTAAAACAGGACTTTCAGGGCGATCGCAAAAAATGGCGCTCGATGGCGAAAAATCGTAGATTTAGAACTAAGCGCTAGTTCAAATCCCACCATCGGCGATCGGTTTCAGCGATTTTTGCGAAACCAAATCAATAAAGTTGTCGCCAAACTGTCGTCACAAACGCAGTTTAGCGGCTCAAAAATGTTCTCGGCAAGTCGCCGAGGGCATTTTTATTTATTGTCAATCCGCCGCCAAAGCTCGGCTGCTTAAAAAATTAATCTCGTTTCCGATGGCAATTGATTAATATTATGTCGGGTAGAATAACCGTTATAACGTTTGATCGTTCGGAATGCAAGTCAAGAGGATTTTTATGAGGAGTGAAGTCCGATGCGGAGAACCTATTGCATTGCGGATTTTGTCGTTTGATCGTTCGGAATGCAAGTCAAGAGAATTTTTATGAGGAGTGAAGTCCGATGCGGAGAACCTATTGCATTGCGGATTTTGTCGGCAGGCAAAAATCCCAGATTGGGGCTGGCTATTGCTTGTCAAATTGTTGCCAAACATCAAGGCAAAATTGAGGTAAATTGCTAAAGAGGAAAGGGAACAAAATTTGTAACTACGTTGCCGATCGCTAGTGTTTCTAAAACTTAACATAAACTTAATAAAAATATCTGTAAAAATGGGGCACAATCAATTTTAACGATCGCAGCCAGTTAAGGAATAGCCAAAAATTTATGTGCCTGCAATCAGGAGATATCCTGCGCCAACGTTACCAAATTGTCAGTGAATTAGGTCGGGGAGGGTTTGCTAGGACATATACAGCTAGGGATTTAGACATACCCCACGATCGCCTGTGCGTTGTTAAGGAAATTAAGCAGCCGAGCGATCCGCAACTCTTGCCAGAAGCACAAGAGCGATTTGAAAGAGAAGTTCTAGCTTTGTGCCGATTGGGCGGACACCCGCGCATTCCACAGTTATTCGATAGCTTTCAAGAAAATGACAATTTTTATTTAATTCAAGAATACATTGAAGGACATCCGTTGAGGCAAAAATTCGCTCTAAATCCTCAATGGACTCAAGAGCAAGTAATTGAATTTTTGCAGAACATCTTGCCAGTTATCGCTTTTGTTCACGAACACAATGTGATTCACCGCGATATCACTCCTTCTAACTTAATTCGGCGCGATTGCGATCGGCAAATAGTTCTGATTGATTTTGGCGCGGTCAAAGAAATCAGTTCCTTGGAAATAACTGATTCGGGAAAGACTATCAGCAAAACTATTTATACCCAAGGATATTCGCCCGCCGAACAATTTGCTGGCAATCCTCAATTTTGTAGCGATATTTACTCTGTAGGCATTGTCGCTATTCAAGCCCTCACGGGATTGTGTCCTGCTAAAGATTTCCTGACAGATTCCCGGCTGGGCGATATCGTTTGGCGTTACTCGACTCCCGATCGCCCTATGGTACAAATTAGCGCCGACATGGAAGCGATTTTAAACAAAATGGTACGCTACAACTTCCCAAATCGCTACCAATCTGTTGCTGATGTTTTGGAGGATGTGAATTCGATCGCCACATTACAGTCGCCGCCGCCACTGTCACAGAATTTGAATGTATCAGAACAGTTGGAAGACGATCGTTCAATCGGAGTCGAATCGCCACCGCCCAAACGCAATCGATTCGATCGATCGCACTTTCGCCGGCTGCTGTTGGGAATTGCCGGAATTATTGCCGGATGTGCGTTAGCGCAGCCCGCCCCTACGGGGGCTACGCCAACGGAGAGGATCGCCCTTTTTCTCCACAACATTTTTACCCCAAAAACTTGTCTTTTAGTGCAAGGTGATGCTTTAAGCTGCGGCGAAGAATCTCTGCTAAAATCCTCGACTCCTCGACTAAAGCAAGCAGGAGTTAATGAATTTGCAAAATCCAATTATCGGGAAGCATTTAACTACTTTAAAAGGTCGTGGCATGAAGAAGAACGCAAAGATCCCGAAACTTTAATTTACATGAATAATGCCTTATTAAAGGCTAAAAAAGCAGATTATTACACGATCGCCGTAATCGTTCCCGTTCGCACAAACGAACAAGGTAGAGCCGAGCTCGACTTGCCCAAAGAAATCTTGCGGGGGGTTGCTCAAGCGCAAACGGAAGTTAATTTAAAATTATTCAATTCTGAGATCGATCGCAACCTAAACGGTTTAGAATTTAAAGAAAATCAAACTATTAAAGGTAAAGGTTTACAAGTCATAATTGCTGACGATGCCAATCTAAAAGATGAGTCGATCGCCCGCGCTAATTCCCTAGTCAAGCTAAGCGGTGTTTTGGGCGCGATCGGTCACTACACTAACGCAATGACAGCCCATACAGTCGATATTTACAACCAAAATCATTTAGTATTAATTTCCCCCGGCAGTACGACGGAAGCAGCCACAGAAAAACCCCGAAAATTTTTCTTTAGGACTGTGCCTGGGACTAAAGTTAGTGTTGAAGTATTCGCGAAATATCTGATTGAAAAACAAGGTCAAACCAAGGTAGCTGGTTTCTACAGCACCAGCAGCGAAGCCACTTCCTCTTTTTGGGAAGAATTCAGAAAACAGTTTAGAGAACGGGGAGGAAATATTGCAAATATCACCGAATTCGATCTGTCAAAAAGCGACTTTGACATTAAAAAAGCCCTACAAGAAGTCAGGAAAACAGAGAAAACAACTATCGTTTTAAGTCCGAGTCACGTCCCGATCGCCATCAACAATGCGATGGCACTTTTCCAAGCCAATCTCGACCGCAATTGGGTAGTCGGAACCGGGGGAATATACAGTCAAAAAACCTTAGAAGCTGCTGCTCAGTTACCGTCTTTTCAGAAAATGGCGGCCGCAGTTTCTTGGCATCATTTAAACTCTCCAAACCGCAAATTCCTTGAGGATACTCGCAAGCTTTGGGAAGGAAATGTCAGTCACCGAACTGCATTAACCTACGATGCGGCTAAGACCCTGATTAAAGCCATAGAAGAGCAGCAGCAACCCAGCCGCGAAGGGATGCAAAAAACTATTGCCAATCTAAATTTTAGCGCCACCGGAGCCACCGGAACAATTCAGTTTGACCCAACGGGCAAGCGCAAAAATTTCATTCCCAGATTGGTGCACATTGTCAAGTGTTCTCAGGAGAAGTTTGGCGTGACTTTTGTGCCGATCGAATTTCCGACAGCAGAAGCGGCGGGTTTAAAGTGCGAGTGATATTCGAAGGAAGAAGTCCGATGGAAGTCGGAAGAGGGAAGAGGGAAAGAAGGACTAAAGTCCTCACTACAAACCTCATCAACCGTTTGATCGTTCGGACTTTAGTCCTTCTTCAATTTAGTTCGGAGGGCGGGGGATGCGAAAACTCAGGGGACTGAGGATTTGATTGAGGGCGCGCAGTTGTTCAGCAGTGCCCAAACAAATTAGCATATCTCCTCCTTCGATCGCCGTTTCTCCGGTAGGCCCCACAATCAAAGTCCCGCCAGCGCGCCGCACCGCCAAAACCAAAGCCCCCGACTGCGATCGCAACTTGGCATCTCTCAAAGTGTGCCCGACGTAGACACAACTATTGCGATCGACCAGAAATTCTTCCATGTAAAAAGAACTATCGGTTCCCGTCAAAACACCGTCCAAAAAATCCATAACTTGAGGCCGCAAAGCCGCCGCCGCCATCCGTTTTCCGCCAGTAATGTAGGGGGATACAACGGCATCGGCGCCGCCCCGCTGCAACTTCTTTACGGCTTCTTCTGTGGTGGCGCGGGCGATCGCGCGTACCTTCGGATTCAGAGTTTTCGCCGACATGACAGTGTATAAATTTTCGGCATCCGAAGGCAAAGCTGCTACTATGCAAATTGCGCGATCGATCCCGACATTCAGCAAAGTTTCGTCCAGAGTAGCGTCTCCCTGTACAGCCGTGTACCCCAGCGTCAAAGCTGCCTCGATCGACTGCACCGCCGAATCTATCACCACAAAAGGGATATTTTCCGCCTGAAATTCCAAGGCAATTTGTCGCCCAGTGCGCCCAAAACCGCAGAGAATGTAATGCCCGATCAAAGAATCTACCAAACGCCGCTGCTGCCTAATTTTTGCTCCTTCTTGAAAATATCCTTGAATCAGCGCTTCTGTAAAGCGGTTGACAATAAAACCAATACCAATTACGCCCATCAAAATCAGGCACATGGTAAACATTCGCCCGCGTTTTCCTAGTGGGTGAATTTCGCCGTAGCCCACAGTTGCTAAGGTAAATACTGTCATGTAAGCGGCATCTAGCAGAGACCATTTTTCGATCTGCCAATACCAGAGAGTACCTGTGCAGAAAATGCCACCGAGGGCGATGACGCCGCCCGTTAACTGTGTTTGCAGTCGCTGATATTTTTGCTCTAGAGTTGAATACACCGATCTCGCTTGCTGATTAGCTATTATCAGAAAATTAGGTTGAAAACCCTGTCCTAATTTATAATACCGTCGCACAAGTGGCGATCGCTTTCATGAAGCTGAGACTTAACCTGAAGAGAATTGCGAGTTAAATTACAACCCTGCATCAGTAAGTCTTCCACATTCAAATTCCACAATATCACCGTACCATCTGCACTCGCACTAGCGATCGTCTTGCCATCTGGACTAAAACTCGCACGACCCACAGCACTCTTGTGTCCCTTTAAAGTTTTGAGCAATGTACCGTCAATTTTCCACAGTCTCACCATTTTGTCTATACTCGCCGATACCAGTATTTGGCGATCGGGACTAAAGCTAACATTTGTGACTTGACTGGGATGTTTAAACATACTCATTAGTATACCGTTTGGGTTCGATATTTTCACATTTTCCTCGCCTACTACTGAGGGAGTTATTTGATTTTTTTCCTTAAAATTGGCGTTTTTAACTTGGTCTTTATCTCCCTTAAAAGTTTTAATTAGCTTGCCGTCAACTTGCCAAATTTTAACTATATTATCATCGCTAACCGACACGAACCTCTGACTGTCTGGACTAAAGCTGACATTGATGATTGGATTCTTATGACCTATTAAAACAGCTTTTAAACTGCCGTTATTCTGCCAAATCTTAATAGTATTATCATCGCTAGATGTCGCCAATATTTGACTATTTGGACTGAAAGTAACAAAAGCTAGCTTGGCGGTTGAAGCGCGAAAAGTTATGCGTTGATTAAAACTGTAAACAACTTGTTCCAGTGCCGTTAAAACCCGGACTTGGATATCTGATTTGACTCCAAGGGAGCGATTCATTTCTTGAACAGCTCTAATGCTTTCGATTAAAGCTTCTGGTTTTTTGTCGGCTGCAAATAGGGTTTCGGAAAATAAACTGAGAGTCAGGATTTTGTTATTTCTTTCCTCAATTGATGGTTTTATCCAAAAAGCAAAAATTAATATTGAAATCAGTAATGCTGAACTTACCGTGAAAATTTGTACTTTCAGTCGTTGTTCGCGCCAGAGTTTAAGTTGAGTAGTTTTTCTAAGTTTTTGCTCTAGGGTTAGTTGTTCTAATAACTGGTTTTCCCGGCGCAATAGTTCTATTTCTGCTTGAGTTTGCTGTTCGCGATCGCGCAATTGGGCAAATTCAGCTTCTTGGCTAGCTGCTAAAAACTGATAATCTTGCGTACTCAAGCTTTTTCCAGCCGCCCACTCTCGGGCATCTTGCAATGCTTGACCGCGCAACAATCGAGATTCATCTTGACAATCTGATACTATCCATGCTGTTAGTGATTCGGCGTAGGGGCGCAACTCGCCTAATGCTTTTTCTACCCAATTTTCGTTGAATATAGATGCGTAAATGAGGTTATTTACCGTTAATTTTCCGCCTCGTTTTACCACTAATCCGCTCAATCGCAATTCAGTTTGTTCGGGGGTATCATCGGCATCGATCCCCTCTATCAGGGCGGGCACGGGGGCACCGCCCCTACAATTAGGGGGTTCTGAGAAGGGCAAAATTTTTTGATATAGTCCTAATAACCTACTAGCGCGGTGCTGATTTCTGAGAAGGCGATCGCGAATTGTTTTCAAATGCACTGGCTCATCAGCAGCTTCCCAATTCTCAATAATCTGAGATTGCACTATCTCCCCGATCAGCAATTGGTTCGTAGTAAGGACTTTAGTCCTTCTTCCTAATTCCGGCCCTTGAACTATCAGTTTACAAAGCTTTTGAGTCAGAAACGGCTGTCCTCCAGTCCACTCCAAAATCTCTTTTAAAGCTGCTTGAGGATTGTCACTTTTCCCCTCCAATCCCTTGACTAAAGGCAAAGATTCCTGTAAGCTAAAACCCTGAAGTTCAATGGCTCGACCAATATTAAACGGCGTGCGAGTTGCATCGCTAATTAAATCCGACGGCGTAGCTACTCCCAGCAAAGCAAATGTCAACCGCTGGTATTCTGGTTTGTAAGGGCGTTTGTTGTAACAGGATCTAATCATGGCAAAAAAATCATCGAGCGATTCTTTGAAACTGAGAACGCTATCAATTTCATCAATAAAAATGACAATATTTTGAGATATTTTGACCAGCAATAATTCTTCAATTAACTCTCCTAACCGTTGGACTGGCGACATCAATTCTCTCTCTCGCCACCAAGTCATAAACTCGACTGCATCAAACAGGTGAAAATTGCACAAAAGTTTGTAAGCGACCCCGCCGTACCACTTATCGAGGGAGACTTGCTGGTTGCCAATATCCGAAAGGTCGATCGTAGCACAAGCAATGCCATCAGCGGAGAGCTTTTGTACAGTTCGCACCAGCAAACTGGATTTGCCCATTTGTCGGGAATTGAGCACGTAACAAAACTCTCCCGCTTTCAGGGCTTGATAAAGTTCCGAGTCAGCTTGGCGCACTACATAAGTAGGCGCATCTTGCGGGAGACTGCCGCCGATTTGATATTGGTAATCGACTGTCATGAGTTTGCCTGTAATTAGATTATCTTGGTACTTCTGTTGTGCCTTTACCGCAAATAACTTTGCCATTTTTATAAATTGGTTCCGCTGGTTCAATTGTACCGCGATCGTCAGCTTCGCACAATATAGAGTTAGTCGTTTTTGCAGGAACTATAAAGACACCGCCGACATAACTTTTCAGATTCTTTTCTTTGGCAATTGCATAATTAAATGATGCTGTTTTAGTGGCACGAGTTGAATATTTGTAGTTGGCTGTTTCTGTTTTAATGCCAATTTCTAAAGCATCAATAGAAGTGGCAAAAGCACTTTTTTGACCAAAATAAACTTTCTGCTCTCTGTTCATTGAGCTAAGATACTCTTTTGCTTCCGATGGCATATCCAAAATTATATCATTAATAAATGAGGGGCGAGCTAGCGCGCCAATTATTGCCACGTACATTAAAAACAAAAAGCATTCGTAACGATAAAGTGAAAGGCTCGCTGACAGAGGATTTTGTTTACTCATGGTATTGTCTCCTTTCTATTTGCAGTCAGAACTTTGGCAATGAAAATGTTGATTGAATTCAGCGAGGAAGAGCCTCTGGATCTGCGTCACCAGGCAGAGCCTGGTAACGAGGAAATACTAATCTCTAAGCTCGCAGTTTTTTTGCTTCTTTTGGATCGAGATATGTCGGCTGAATCACTTTAGTGCCGATCGCAAAATCGCGCAATTCAACTCTCGTAAACTTCACACCCCAAGGATCGGTGATTGTATCCAACTCCTTGACTAAAGCATTATTTATTTGATGGCGAGCGTCGTAAAGTTCCTCTACAGCTAATTTACCAATGTGAGTCCGAATTGCCAGAATCAGCATATTGAACATGGCTTCCTTGAGATTTTCCACCTTGTAGCAAGCTTTTTCTAAGTTAATGATTCGCCAGTACACGATAAAATCAACAGTGATAGCAACGCGATCGCGAGTTTTGCATTGTTGCGGCGCTAAGTCTAAAATTTGCTCGCGCAGAGTTTGTATATAGGCGACTCTTTCGACAAAGGGAACCAGAAATGTCAAACCCGGTTCTAGTTTTTTGCGATCGTACTTTCCAAAAATTTCTACTAAGGCTTCATCTCCTTGACGGACAATTTTGACACTGCTGGTTAAGGATACTCCGGTGATTGCAAACAACACCATCAACAAATACTCAGACATAGTGAATCTCCTATTAAATAGTTGACAATTGACAGTTGACAGTTGACAGCGAGGTCAATTTCAACAGTTGAAAGATGACTTGATGTGGCTGCAAAGGTTTAGCCATTAATGCGAATTAATTTGTCAGGTATCACAATCAGCGTGTTTCCTTCGCGGCGCAAAACGTAAACTTTTTGGTTGGGTGATATTCCTTGGAAATCTTCATTGCGGGCTTTCCACGAAGCACCTTCATACATCACCATTCCAATTTCTCCCGATAAAATTTCGGAGAGAGTTATCGCTTCGGTTGCTTCGGGAATGACAAACTTTTTGCGAACAATGAAAATCGGTCGAATCCAGATACTCAGGGCGAGAGAGATTCCCATCCAGTAGAATATCTGCCAGTCAAAATCTTCATACATGACGTTCGCCCAACTAAACTGAAATGCTACCGATCCTCTCCACAAAACAAAGGATGAGATTAAAGCAGCAACCCCCATCATCAGCACGTAAAACCTGTATTTTTGGGGTAGAGTTTTTTGGATAAATAGATCGATCGCACTCAGTACAATTCCGACTATCAACCACAATATCGGCGGTGTGAATGCAAAAGTCGATCGATTAGTGGCTGATGCCAGCGACCAAATTAGGATAGAATACACAATGTTTTTACCTCGTTTTGATGTGGTTCAACCTTGTTATTTCTCATCTAATCAGGTGGCTATTTGAGTTGGCGAGTGAGTTATTTGAGAATTCATCGACTTTTCATCGACTTTTCATCGACTTTTTATCGACTAGGGACTGTTAGCAGTCAATTTAAGGTCAAAACCGCATTCCGGCTGGGGTTTAAACCCCAGCCTCAAAGCGAAAGTCGGTTGAAACCGACTATCAATTTTAGATTTTAGATTGAGAGTTAAGAAGTTGATTTAATTGGCTTTTCAGTCCTCTTTGAGAGGACTTTCGCTATGAGACAGGGAATTAATTCCCTGTCGGACTGTCGGACTTACAAACGATATCGGTACAACTTTTGATGTTAACTCGATTTGAGATTTGAGATTGGGAACTAAGGCTGTTATCTCGACCGCTTCCTATTTACTTTGGTTTTAATTGACAATACTTCGGACTATTTTTTAACGGCCCTGTAAGCCTTACGGAGGAAGCCCTGCCATTTTTAACGCATTCTAGGCAACTTAGCGATCGACTTAAACCTTGAAAAAATATTCCACTATATAGCCAGTAAGGGTTTCGGACACTCGATCGGAGCTAAAACTGTCCGAAGTATTGAATTGAATCAATCAACAGCTTTCTTGACGCTAGCCGTGTTTTTTTAAAAAGTTTAAAATTCAGATATTTTGCCTGATAAAAACAAGTTTCTTCTAATTGGGCAAGTTTGAATTCAGTATTGCCCAAAGTGGCTTGAGAAAAATCTGCATTTTGTAAAATAGCTTTTCTAAAAGTAGTAGCTTGCCAGATCCATGTTCCTTGATAGGGTAAGCTTTCAACAATATAATATGTCGCAACAGAAACCCAAATAATTAGTGGGTACAGTATCACAAACAGCAGAAAAAAGCCAAGTGTTAGATTTATAAAATAAAAATTGTAACCAATTATTGGGGGTAGTGAAAATATAGTAAAATAGCAACATAAAATACCGCTCCAGTTTTTGGAAAGCCATGTTGGTAAAAAAAATAGAAAAAGTAGTGAAGACATTCCAATTACCAAGGGTCCAAGGAATACCCAGCTACCTGTATCAGAATTGCGTAATTTGGTTGAGAACTCCCAAAAAGCACTAGAATAACTAATTAAGTAAAAAATAGATAAACTCATTGCCGAACAAGCAACAATTAACTGATAAATGGTTCTGAAAAATGATACTTCAAAAGTTGTGCCAGCTTGAGCGTAAGTAAAATTCGCTCCTGTTAAATTAGCATTGACAAAGCTAGCGCCTCGAATATCGGCATAACTCAAATTAATATCAGAGAGTTCCTGACCATCAAAATTCTCACCTCTGAGGTTTTCTCTGCTAAAGTTTCTTCTACCTTGTTGATACAGATGAATTAATTCCGATGCTTTCATCTCGATCGCTTCCTATTTACTTACGTGGTTGAAATATTGTGAGAGTTGCTTAGTTAGATTATCTGGGCAATCCTGTTGTGCCTTTACCGCAAATAA
>JAUBOH010000114.1:0-5538 GCA_036700145.1 Microcoleus occultus BM001215366 | reverse complement strand
TACAAACATCGAGTAAAAGGCTATATGAATCAGACTTTTGTTTACGCATGGTATTTTTTTCTTCTATGTTTGCAATCAGAACTTTATCTGGGCGGGTGAGTTGTGAGAATTAATAGATCGATCGCACTTAACACAACTCCCAGCAACAAAATCGGCGCTATCAAGTCAAAATTTGGTTGATTAGTGGCTGATGCTAGTGGCAAACTTAAGATAGAGTACATAATTCTTCACCTCCTTGTGACAGCGCTCAACCTTGTTATTTCTCATCTAATCAGGCCGCTATTTGAGTAGGCGACTGACTTATTTGAAAATTCATCGACTTTTCATCGACTTTTTATCGACTTTGGGACGGTTAGCATTTATGATGGTTTCAGTGTCTCGATCGTTATAAACAATGCCGCGATCGCTCAGGCTGCGTCTCCAGTCCATTCCCGCAATTAAATCCTGTCTCCTCCGTAACGGCTTTCCCAGTCAGAAAATTTTGGCTGAGGATTTAGGGATAGCCCAATCTACTGTCAGTCATTTCCTGAATGGCAAACCTGTGGATTATGCCAATTTCATCGAAATTTGTCGCGGATTGGGGCAGGAATGGCGCGATATAGCCGATTTTGAGGCGGAATCCCCGCCCGATGAGGTGTTGCCAATATCTGCAAAAATTGCGATCGCCCAATCCAGTGCAGACCATGAATTAGCTGTCAATTTTAGCCAAACTATTAACACAAAACAGTCAATAATTCAACCCCTACCAGCAGCAGCACCAGAATTGCCGGAAGGACAAGTAGATTTAGCTTCTCGTTTGTATATCGATCGCCCTCCGATCGAATCCCGCTGTTACGAGACGATCGCCCAACCGGGAGCTCTGATTCGGATTAAAGCTCCCAGACAGATGGGCAAAACTTCTTTAATGGCGAGGATTTTGCATCATGCAGAAGAGCAAGGTTCTCGGACGGTGGCGCTGAGTTTTCAGCTAGCAAATAGGAGAATTTTTGCTAACTCAGATACATTTTTGCAGTGGTTTTGTGCTAGCGTCGGTCAAGAATTGGGAATGCTGGAACAGTTGCCTAAGTGTTGGGAATTAGCAGATTTGATTGGCAGCAATCAGTGCTGCAAGGCTTACATCGAACAGTATTTGCTGTCAGAATCGTCACCGCCTTTGACTTTGGGTTTGGATGAGTGCGATCGCCTGTTTGAATCGCCGGAAATTGCCGATGATTTTTTTGGATTGTTGCGCGCTTTGCACGAAGAAGCGAAACGCCGCGATATCTGGAAAAAGTTTCGCTTAATTGTGGTGCATTCTACGGAAGTTTATATCCCGCTGGATGTGAATAAATCGCCGTTTAATGTGGGATTGCCGATCGAATTGCCGGAGTTTACTTTGCAGCAAGTGCAAGATTTGGCAAAACGCCACGGATTGAATTGGAGTGCTGCTGAAGTTGCAGAATTGATGGGATTAGTGGGCGGAAATCCTTATTTAGTGCGGCTGGGAATGTATCATATTTCGCGTCAAGATGTGACTTTAGATCGGTTATTGAAAGAATCTGCAACGGAAGCGGGAATTTACAGCGATCATTTGCGACGACATTTGTGGAATTTAGAGAAATATGCGGAATTAATGGAGGGGATGAGAGAGGTGGCGAGTGTTTCTGGGCCAGTGCGATTGAAGTCAGAATTAGGGTTTAAATTAAATAGTATGGGGTTGGTGAAGTTGGAGGGAAATAATTGTATTCCCAGATGTCGCTTGTATGAGGAATATTTTCGCGATCGATTAACCATTCGATAATTCCACAGAAACCGGGTTTCTGATATAAAACATCGGTTGAGATGCAAAGTCTCGGGCAGAAACCCGGTTTCTAACCCTGCGATAAGTCCAGAGAAACCGGGTTTCTGACGAAAAATCTAGGTTGAGATGCAAAGTCTTGGCTAGAAACCCGGTTTCTGTCACAGGTGCGTGTTGCGTAACTCCCAGAAAAGTCGATGAGAAGTCGATGAGAACTCACTCATGTTCTCAAATAGTCACCTGATTTAATAGAAATACGGTAGAAAGTGCGATCGCCCGGGTTGGCAAATCCTCGATCGAAGGTCAAAGAGGCGCTACTTCAAAGCCGAATATCGCACATCTCCTCAAACGAATCATCGTCTAAAAACCTCTGGTGTAAAACATTTGGAGAACAAGTATGCCCCTCAAAGAACAGCCTGAACTAAATCAAATCAACCAAAAATCGGAAGAAGCGAAATTTTTGGCAAAAAATTATCAATCCGATCGACCCATAAAAAGTGGAGGAACTTTACGGATTATTGAGTTTTTTATGGTTGTGATAATTATTGGGATACTTTCTGCGATGGCCCTGCCCTCTTTGATCTGTTATCGTGGCTGCTGGTCTACTAACGTGAAGCAGTCAGAAGCTAAGGCATATCTTGGCTCAATGAACCGCGCCCAACAAGCAAAATACGCAGAAAATGGCGCATTTTCTAATTCCATTACTGCCCTGGACCTCGGCATTGAAACTCAGACAATCAACTATAACTATTCAGCCCTAGCTACCAAAAATGCTGCTTTTAGTTATGGGGTAGCCCGCAGCAATAATCTTCGTAGCTATGTCGGGGCTATATTGTTCATACCTCACGGTGAAGCAATGACCACAATATCCATTCTGTGTGAAGCAAATTCTCCTGGAAATACCCAACCACCTAATCCGATTCTTGAAAATGGTGTTCCTGTCTGCGCTGCTGGTAGTAGTGTAGTGCCTAAGTAAATAAAGTCTATCATCGCGGCTGGGAAACGGATGTTATCTATTTTTCGCTCGGTCACTTTTAACACATTTGGAGAACAACCATGCAGCTTAAGACAAAACCTCAACTCGATGCACTCAACAAACAAGTAGCATCGACAACAACCAAGCAGCTTAAAAAAAATCCTCAACTCGATGCACTCAACAAACAAGCACAATGTTCAGAAAAAAACATTCCTCCTAAGAAAAAAAACGATGGGGGATTCACTTTAGTGGAACTCACTATTGTGCTCATGATAATTACAATCCTTTCTGCGATCGCCCTGCCTTCTTTTCTGGATTGTTCCCTTAAAGCGAGACAGTCAGAAGGCAAGCAATATCTTAGCTCAATGAATCGCGCCCAACAAGCAAAATACGCCGATGATGGTGCATTTTCTAATTCCCTTACTGCCCTGGGTCTCGGTATTAAAACTCAGACAATCAACTATAACTATTCAATCAGTGCTACCAAAAATGCTGCATTTAGTTATGCGGTATCTCGCAACGAAAGAAAGAATCTTACTAGCTATGTTGGGGCTGTATTTTTAGCACCTGTTTCCCCAGCAGCTAACAATGAAAAGACTACTACAGCCATTCTGTGTGAAACAAATACTTTTGACAGGAATATCCAACCGCCTAATCCAATCCTTGAAAATAATGTTCCTGTCTGCGCTGCTGGTAGTAGTGAAGTGTCTAAATAAATATTCACATTAATCAAAATCTCATGTCACCTGAAATTGTCAAAGGGTTCATCATCTTAGCCTGCATCTTCATTCCCCTAGAAAGAATCTTTGCTTTACACAATCAAAAAGTCTTTCGTCGCGGCTGGAAAACCGATGCTACCTATTTTTTTACAGGTCACTTTATTGGCAGATTTGGCGCTATTGTTGTGGCTGTAACATTGTCGCTGATGACTGATTTATTCAACCCGGAATTGCAAAGCAAAATAGCCTCTCAACCTATCTGGTTGCAGTTTGCAGAAGCAATTGTAATTTCCGATCTGGCATATTATCTTGCTCACCGACTGCTGCATGAAGTACCTTGGCTTTGGCAATTTCATGCAGTCCATCACAGCATCGAACGCATGGACTGGTTAGCAGCAGTGCGGGTGCATCCCTGCGAGCAACTCTTTACTCAGATTTGCAAAATGATGCCTCTTTACTGGTTGGGATTTACCACGGAAACTTTTGCGGTTTATGCTCTTTATTCGGCGGCGATCGCCTTTCTAATTCATGCTAACATTACCATCAAATTTGGTCCGCTCAAATGGTTCGTCGCCACCCCGGAATTCCATCACTGGCATCACAGTCAAAGTCCTAAAATCTACAACAAGAATTTTGCCGTTCAGTTGCCACTTTTAGATTTGCTATTTGGTACCATGTATATGCCAGCAAAAAAAATGCCCGATCGATATGGCATTTCTGATACTGTACCTGCTGGATATGTCGGACAAATTTTCTATCCATTTTCAAGGATGATGCAAAATGCTCGCTCTAAATTTCAAACAAAGTATTAATCGCTATTCTCGCCCGTTGCGGGGAATTATGGGCTTGGGATTAATTAGTGTTGGTTCTTTGAGTGCAGTTGCCCTATTTAATCACATGGATCTCATCACTTTTATCGCTAGTTTAAATACCAAACAAATAACTGTTGCCGAATTGCAGCAAGGTAAGTTGAGATCGGTGATTTTGATTGACGTACGATCGCCCGAAGAATACGCGGAAGATCGCATCGCTGAAAGTCCGCTGGTTCCCCTAATCGATCTTGAGATGGGGTTCGGTGTCAAACAGGTTCAAGCCATTGTCAAAGCTCAGGTTAAAGACGAGCGACCTCAGCCAATAGTTGTACTGTATTGTGCCAGAGGAGGGCGATCGATTAAAGCATACCAACAGTTGGCAAAAGTCGATCGCTATTCCCAAGATGCTGCGGGAAACCAGACTAATAAAATTAAGGATATCAGCCTAAATTTTGTTGTGCTTTCAGGCGGTATCAAAGCGTGGCGGCAAGCAGTGCCTGCTCAAAAAGATGCTCAGATATTAGCCCCAATTACTTTGGGGAGCTCGATCGAGTCTCCGTGAGTCACCCTGATGAACGGAATGAATCGGCCCAGTTGTGACCAAATTGATTTCTGTCAAATCTCTATCAATAGAAAGGTGTATCGTGCTGGCAGATTAGCTATCTTCAAGAAAAGTAGCCATAATCCAATACGGTTCAGTTAAGACTGATCCCCCCTAGCCCCCCTTCTCAAGGGGGGGACAAGAAGTTACTCTTTCGTCCCCGCAACGATTCGGGGGATGCGAGGGGGATCTCCGGGGAATTAACAGTGTTAACTGAACTTTATTGAGCCATAATCCCCAGCAATCTGCAACGGTTGGCTGTTTTGGCAAACAGCACAATAATCAAAGCCAGACTAACTTGATTCCATGCAAAACACCGCAGAATTACTCCCAAAAACAGACTCGCCGAGTCTTCCCAAAAAGCAACCAACAAACGCAAATTACAAAGCTGTCGAGCAGCAATTTGTCAAGTTGTTAGATGTCGAGGAACTCGATCGCACAGTGGCGGCAAAACCGTTACTTGTCAGCGAGTTGGAAAGCGCGATCGCCCATGCAATTCAAGCAGCTTACAAACAGCACCCAGGCGACGATGCGGCGCACCGCTTTTTGCAGCGGGTACTTTACCGGATCAACCGCCTCAATTTGTTTTGGTACGACGATTTGCGCCGCTACAACAACGAACGATCGCACTATTTGCGAGGAGTGCGCGATCG
>JAUBOH010000113.1:0-16972 GCA_036700145.1 Microcoleus occultus BM001215366 | reverse complement strand
CTGGTGGCAGTTTGCCCATCATGCCTAAAATTTGAGATAGTTGACCTTTTTTGCCGAGGTAGCCGACGCGCAACTGTTCGAGTTGTTCGATGGTATTGGCAGTGGCGATCGCACTTTTGGACTCTTGGCCCAGGGTTTCTAGTTGAGTTTCAATGTCGCTTAGTTGGACAGTCATCTTGATTTAAGATTTAAGATTTTAGATTATGGAATTGATGGCGGTTTTGGGCCAAGCTGAGTGTAGCGCAATTTTGGCTCCACTGACTGGTAGATTTTAGAACGAACAGGAGACGATCGGCATTGCGGGCGATCGTTGCTACTGTTTGTACCGGGAGCATTTTTGCGATCCGATCGGGCGATCGAGTAAATCAACAACTCGCCGATCGGGTTTACCGCTAAAATAATGAAGTGCATTTATATCCAAGCTTCTCTAAATTCTTCCAATTCATCAACTCAATAGTCTCCAACTCAGCCAAGCTCAACTCATCTTGCCAAGCATTAATTCCGTTAATTGCAACAGGCTCTAGAGTATTCGGATGCCAGATTATTTGACTGGGCGGAACCAAACCTAACTGAGCATTTTTTTGATAAAAATCCAGCATCGACTCCTGAAAATCCACCCCCAACCACTTGCAAATTCCCGCTAACTGTGCTGACGGCTCACTCACCAAATTTTCATAAGAAACCAAATAAAACTGCTCCCATTTTTGATGATACTTTTCAATAATTTTCACAACTTGATTCCACTGGTGTGTCAGTCCTGCTACAGTTTTTATCCCTGGCCAAACTTCCCCTTTTTCTTCCTCTTTGGCGACTATTTTTTTGACAGAACTGTAACAAGCCCGAAAATCTCGGACAATCATAATTACCTTAACTCCGGGAAAATATCTCCTGATTTTCCCTAATTGATAAATGTGAAAAGGATTCTTGTCTCCCCAAATCGAAGCTGTCGGGTCAAACTGCTGGCGGTAAGTTTGATAAACTAGATCGACTGCTTGGGCATAACTTAACGGCTGGTTATTTGTCAAATTATCTAATAAAAGCTGTCGATCGACATTCCACTCCCCAAACCTATGAAAATCGTGATTGTAAAGGTCATTTAAAAAATCTTCGATTTGAGGCAACAAGTCGCTAACAGTACCGTATTTCGACTGTAGGGCAACAAAGAAAAGACTTTCAGGGGGAATGCAGATAGCCGAATGCGCTGTTAGCATTAAACGCAGGAGAGTTGTCCCCGAACGTTCGGCGCCGAGGATAAAAATCGGACTTGATGCGGTTGATGGGTTGCTAGGTCGATTTGTGCGATCGCCCGAAACAGTGATATTATCGATTGTGCGATCGACCTGCTTGGGACGCAAGCGAAATTGACCGACAAGTTCCACTCCCAACTCCAATTTATCATCAAGTTTGCGACGCACGAGCGCCTGTTCAACAGCAGTCTGGCATAATAATATCTGTTCGATCCGACACAGGCGAGAAATATTTTGCTGGTGGATGCGATAATAGTAAAGCAGTTTGTCTAGTTTTCTAATTTCTGTAACTTCACTGAGCCGCAAGCACAATTCATAATCGGCGGCGCTAGCAAATTTGGGGTCAATACCACCACAACTATTGTAAACCGAACGACGAATCAGCCGGAAATGAAAAACCATCGGATCTACTAACAATTGTTCTGGCGAATAGGGGATTTTGCATAGTTCGCCTTCCCCAGCCACACAGTCGTTTTCATCGATGGTTAAATAGTTGGTGTAAACAAGTCCCACGCGAGGATTTGCATCTAAAATAGCAACTGTTTCTGCGAGTGCTTTCGGGGCGAGGAAATCGTCGCTATCCACACAGCCGAAGTAGGGAAATGCAGTTTCTCTAATCGCCGCCATCAGAGAATAGCTGAACCCTCGGTGTTCGGCGGCGAGGACTTTGATTCTGGCGTCGTGTTTGGCGTAGCTGCGGGCTATGTTGAGAGAATTGTCTGTGGAACCGTCGTCCCAAATTATGAGTTCAAAGTTGGGATAAGTTTGAGCGAGAACGCTTTCTATGGCAGCCTTGAGGTAGCGTTCTCGATTATAGACAGTCATGACAACAGAGATGGGAGTCATATCATTTTAACCTGTTTGTTTCTGGCGTTTATACATAAAAAATCGACTAACAATATCTACTTCTAACTCAAATTCATCGCTCAGAGAACGTCTTTCCAGCGCTTGTGCAATAGCTGACTGAGATTCAACAATTTGGTCGAGTTGCTGTTGAACAGTATGCTGGGAATGTTGGCGATAATAGTAAAGTGGTTTGTTGAGGTGATGGAATTGGGTAATTTCTGAAAGTCGCAAGCATAAATCGTAATCTTCCGCGCGGTTGTATTCGGAATTAATGCCGCCTATTTGATTGTAGAGTTCGTGGCGAAACAGGCGAAAGTGGAAGGTCATAAAGTCTACTAACAGCCTGTCTGGAGAGTAGGGTATTTGGCTGCGGTGTCCCAGTCCTTTGACTTGAGTTTTTTGATCGATCGTTAGACAATCGGTATAGACTACTCCGATTTCTGGTTGTGCGTCTAATACGGCTGCGGTTTCTTCGATCGCGCTGGGTGCGAGCAAGTCGTCGCTGTCTACCCAGCCGATGTATGTTCCTTTGCAGGCTGCGTGAGCGTTTTTGAGGGCTATTCCTCTGCCTTGGTGGGGGGCGGCGATTACTTGAATTCGGGTGTCTTGCTGTGCGTATTTGCGGGCGATCGCGAGGCTAGAGTCAGTGGAACCGTCGTCCCAAATTATCAGTTCAAAGTTGGGGTAAGTTTGGGCGAGAATGCTTTCTATGGCGGCGCTGAGGTATTGCGATCGGTTGTAGGTGGTGGTGATGATGGAGATTAAGGAGGTCATTGGGGAATAATGAGCAGTTGGAGTTTGACGCTTATCAAGGTAAAATAGTTTGATGTTTTAATGTAGGGGTTTGAAGGCAAATTTTAGGGTTAAATAAATGTTAGCTTTTGTTGAAATAAATTAATTTTAAGCATTTTTTTGAAAGGGATATGCGGCGAGCGCATTTTTACTCTATCTTACTTTTTTTTCATCACTCAATCTTAATAGGCGGTGGAACTCCCCAAAGTTTGACAGTAGTGTCTTTACTTCCGCTAGCAAGTGTTTGTCCATCTGGACTGAAAGCAACAGAATAAACACAGCCCTTATGATCGATTTGACCACCACTACTAAAATAAGTAATGCCTGTGACTTTCTCTAAGTCCCACAAACCGATCAGATAATTAGTATCGCCACCCCCACCTGCCAGAGTTGTCCAATCTGGACTAATTGTAGCCGATACAATTTCTACCTCGGTTGACATAGTGCGGATAAGTTTCCCAGTGTCGGGATGCCAAAATTTGACACTTTTGTCTTGCTCGTGAACGCTAGCAAGCATTTGTCCTGAAGGATGAAAACGCACGGCAAAGACTAGACCGCAGTTGGCCTCTAAAGTGCGAATTTCTGTTCCAGAGTCCAAATCCCATAGCTTAATATAAGTATCAGCGCTAGCACTAGCTAAGGTTTTCCCATCAGGGCTAATAGCAACACTTAAGACAGTATGACTGTGACCGCTAAGAGTATGTATCACCTGATAAGTATTGAGATCCCAAACTATAATAGTGCTGTCTGCCGCACCGCTAACTAAGCGCGTACCGTCTGGACTAATCGCAAGGCAAAGTACAGAACCAGTATGACCTGTGAGGGTGTGGATAACTTGAGTTGTGCTCAGATTCCAAATTTTAATGGTAGTGTCAGCACTACCACTGAGCAAGGTTTTTCCGTCTGGGCTTGCGATTAATGAAACCACTGCATCTGTATGTTCTGTAAGAGTGTAAATTCCTTGCCCAGTATTCAAGTCCCATATTTTGATAGTGCGATCGGCTCCGCCACTAGCTAGGGTTTGTCCATCAGGAGTAAAAGTAATAGTATAAACTGAATCTGAGTGACCTTTGAATGTTTTTAGGTAACGAAATAAAGCATAGCGATTGTTGTTTTGAATGGCTTTTAGTAGAATTTCTCTATCTTCTTCCTCACGCTCCCGTTCTCGATCGCGATCGAAATAATTCCAAGTATACTCTGAAGGTAAATGCAAATGTCTAAAATCTTCAATCAATCTCTCTTTCCACATAGACAAGACATCCTCAGAAGGTTCAGAACTTTCTCTCAATTTGTTTAAACTTTCTCTCAATTCGTCTAAGTCATAACTTTTTATGTTTATAAATTCGTCTGAGTCAGAACTTTTGTCTGAGTCAGAACTTTCTATAAATACAAATTCGTATGGTTCGCATAAAAAATTAGCCTCTTCTTGAATATTTACAGATGATATTATATCCATCTCTTTCTCGCCCCTGGATAAATAAGTAAACGTATGAATAAAACAGGAAGGGTCTGGACAAATGGATGTGGGTAAAATTTTATAAGATTTTGTTCCAAGGCAAAAATCGCATACGAATTCAAAAAAATCGCGACCCACACAGTAAATTCCTCCATCAAATTCTGGGAACTTCAGCCAGTAGATATTGCAACTACAATCAGACTCACTATAAGTTCTAAGATCGAAAATGGCTATGTATGCCCCGCAATCCTCCCCAAACATAAAAGCCCCTTTAAGCAAATCTGTTATTGATTCTAGATTCATATTTTTTTCAAGTTCTTCTAAGGGATAGCAGACACGATTTGTGATTTCATATTGAATACTTTCCAGCGGAAATTGATGAAAGTAATGAGAGCGTATAGGGCTGTAAATGTTCATCATGTTACCCAACGTGCCACTGCCAAAAATCTGAGAGAAAATTTTATAGTCTTTGGGTAATTTAAGATTATTTTTTGTTTCAAATTCCAGCATCTCTTGTTCACTTAAGCACTCTCCCGCCTCATCAAATACTTCTAGATGTGCCAGTAACGATCGCCATTTTTGCATAATGCCCTCAAAATCTTGCTTTACATTAATCTGTTAACTTAAATGTGGTCAGAGAATCGGCTGATAGGGGTATACTGAGTTTGCTGTAACATGAAATATCAAATTCACCTATGGTATATTTCTAAAATCCGCGTTTTTCTACTGGAAGGTTTAACCTATGACCATGAGCTAAATGCTGGGTTGGATTTGGGACATCGAATATAGTCAAGCTAGCTTCTGATGGAAAAAATGTTGCCCTCGCAGTTAATGAAGTAGGTCTAAGTCTTGGAGCAGTAGGTTGGTTGTATTTAAGGGAGACTTGATAAAAAAGAGCAGTTGGCTCCTTTAAGCATTTATTGCCATGAAAGGCTGTGAGCAATTGATTTACCTGTGATTCAAAGTCATACCAAGGACTATAGGAATCGGAGTTTACCCATCCGTTCTGGGGAAACAAGTTATTCGATGAAGCCTTACCGCCCAATTGGGCTGCTACAATATGTCCTTGATGATCGTCCTTCAATATGCCCAATACGTTTGGGCGATTTTTGCTGTTTGTCTCTGTCCCTGTTCTACTTCCAGAATATTGTATAACTGCTAAGGTCTCATCACTTGTTATGGATACATTAGACGGATTTTTCTTAACATCTTTTTTAACATCCTTGATATCGTTAGCTGTCTTAGTTTCAGTGCCAACATTATAACGGATTTTTCGCGTCTGAGGTTCTATTAATGTCCCATAAAAACCAAAAGGATCGACACTATCTATCGGACTATTCCCCACATACCGATAAAGATTAGCATCCCCACCACCAAACCCAACAGAATCCTCCCCAATAAACCGCCCTATTCCCGGATTATAATACCGACTCCGATAATAATACAACCCAGTCTCAGAATCCAACTCCCGCCCTGTAAACCCATACCGACTTCCCAACCCAGCATTACTCTGACTAACTACCCCACCAAACGCATCATACCTGACATGATTCGCCACACTCCCGCTATTATTCACCCAATCTTTAACCGTCCCCAACTGGTCAGTCAAACCCCACAAAACCGTCCCATTACCACTCTCCTGCGCCAGAATTTGATCCACCCCAGCCCCAAACAAATACCGCTTGTCCAAAACAGGCTGATTCGCCCCTGAAACAACAAAATCAAACAGCACATTATCCCTGTCATAAACAAATCGAGTCTCATTACTCCCCACCTTCTTAGAAATCCGGCGATTCTGAGAATCATACTTAAACCCTACATTCTGGGTAACATTCCCCGCCACATCCTTATCAAAAACCCCCGCCAAACGATTCCGATAATCCCACTGATACTCAGTCACCTTATTTGTCGAAATCTCAGTCCGAAGGATCAAATTACCTTCATCATCGTAAGCATAATTATACTTACCATCAGAATTCAACCGATTGTTAGTTCCTGTCTGATATCCCGAACTATTACGATTCCCATTCCCATCGTAACTGAAACTTTCATCCGGCTTATTGCTATTAGAATGGTCAGCCACAGTTAACTGATTGTTCTTGTCATAGGTGTAATTAGTTACCCCATCAACATCGGTAATCTTGGTAATCCGATTCCCATTGTCGTAATCCAAATCGTGAGAAACCCCACTTCCATGACTCAGAACATCCAAACGATTCTTAGCATCATAAGTATAGATACTTCCCCTCACCAACTGACTACCACTTAAATCAGAATAACGATTCACCGACTTGATTTGACCGATATCATCGTAACCGAAATCCACCCGTTTCGACGCCACGCCGTTACCGCTTTGAGTGATGCGACTGATCCGGTTTAGGGTGTCGTAGGTATAAGCCGTATTCCCCTTAGCTGCGCCGTTAATTGTATCGCTGACAGACAGCAGATTATCTTGGTCATCGTAGGTGTAGTTTAACAGAACATTCGGTACTCCTGGCGTTCCTGTATTATCGACTCCAATTTGCCGTCCTTTCGGATCGTAACTAAACTGGTAAGTCGAATCAGGGTCTTTTACAGAAGTTAACTGACTAGCTACATCATAAGTAGAAGTAATTGTCCGAATCGGATTGCTTGTAGCATTCAGCCAATTTTCTGCCGTCTCCCGATTTAGTGCATCGTAAGTAAAGGAACGGACGCGATTATTTCTGTCAGTAATTTGAGTGCGATTCCCGACTTTATCGTATTCAAAAGCACGAGTTTTACTAAATTGATTCGTTTCCGATTTCAACCGATTTCTGGCATCGTAAATAAATTGAGTCGTATTATTTACGGGGTCTTTGATAGATGTGACATTGCCAACATTATCATATTTAGTGGTGGTAGTTCCCGATGGATTCAAAGCATCAATGACGCTGGTCTGCCGATTTCTAGCATCGTAAATGTATTGAGTCTTGTTAGTATTCCCATCAATTTCAGCAGTAACATTCCCAACTTTATCGTACTCAGTTTTACTCGTACTAGCAAGAGAAGTCTTTGCCCCTTGAGTAAGATCCGTCCGCCTTCCCAACTCATCATACTTGTACTCAGTCCGATTATTATTAGCATCAACTTGAGCCACCATTTGATTCGTCGCATCATACTCAAACCGAGTAATTTTCTCAGCAGCATCAACCTCTCGAATCAACCTACCTCGCGCATCATAAACCTTGTTAGTGCGATTCCCCTTCGCATCAACATTCGCCGTCTGATTATTATCCGAATCGTACCGCATTCTATTTCTTAGCACCAGCTTCGCGAAGAATACGCACACTATCAGCACGATTATAGTTAGTTGCTAGCATCAAGGCTGTCATACCACGATCATTCATGGCATTGACATTTGCTCCGGCTTTAACAAGAGTTTTAACACTATCATCATTACGAAAGATACTAGCTTCTATCAAAGCGGTAGAACCCTCATTAGTTACAGAATTAACATCTGCTCCACCTTCGATAAGAACTTTAACAGTATCAGTATGACCTTGGCTTGCTGCTTCCATTAAAGCAGTCCTACCATCAGACATTTTAGCATTAATATCAGCTCCTCCTTCCATGAGAGCCTTAACGATAGTGATGCGATTGTTTCTGCTTGCCTCCATTAATGCAGTTGCATCGTTAATATCTTTGACATTTAAATTGTCACCATTACGAATAGCTAATTTAATTTTTGATAGTTGATTAAATTGAGCAGCCTGTACCAGAGCAGGACGAAGTTTTTGATCCAAGCTCCTGCATAAATAAATACTTAATAAAGCTACCACAATAAATATAATAAAAATGCGAGAGATATGTATGTTGCGTTTAATGAGAAATATACTCAATCCAATACCCGTGAAGCCTCCTACTGGTACACCAAAAAAACAAGCCCAAAGAGTGTCATGGAAAATCCAATCATCTAGGTAAAAACCTTTGTTTACCATATCTAGTAGACTTATGGATAGCCATAATTGACTTCCGATGATTGCTCCGCAGAAAAATCCGAATATTATAGCCATAACATAATTCAACATCAAAGAATCCAATGTATAGGTTAAGTCTTGCTAATTTTTGAAATAATAGTAAATGATCGTATGCACTTCATCAGATTGGTTTATTTTTTTACAATGGAGGAAAAGGGCCTGGTTGAGGAGTCGGAACTATGGCGCTTTCTCCCGTAAAAGGATTGATATGCCAACCCGGTGCAAACCTATTAGGTTTAGGACGACCTCCCAAAGCTTCTTCTAAAGCCTGAAACGCTGCCGAATTACTATTTCTATTGAGAAAGTTATAAGGAATGTTACCGTCCATAATCCTTTGAAAAACATCTTTTATTCTATTTTCTAGTCCTAGACATGGATCGTTGCAGTTATCATTGTAAACATTTTGGATTGATTGAGAATCCCTTTCAAAAAAATTCGCATTATTTTTATCTTTTGTTTTGCTGTGAGAAACTATCTTTCCAAATCCTCCTGAGCCTAAGATACCTCCTGTCTGGTCGAATAAACCTAGATTCTGAGCTCCTGACCAATAGGCTCTACTGCCATCTATATCTGTCACGACAACATCAGCATGCGCTCCTCTGTAATATACGTCTATTTTGCACTTTCCTAATGGATCAAACCAACTAATGGGATTATTACTAACATATCGATACAGATTGGTATCCCCACTATTAAAGCTAATGCGATCTTCACTCAAAAATCTTCCTGTTTTATCATCATAATACCGAGCCCTGTAAAAGTAATCCCCTGTCTCCTTATCAAACTCCCTCCCAGTAAACAAATAGCGACTATCAACTGCTGAATTAGTCTCAGCAACAACCCGACCAAACGAATCATAAGTCAGATGATTCACCACACTCCCGCTATTATTCACCAAATCCCTCACCGTACCCAAATGGTCAGCTAACTGCCAAGTTACATTACCCTGAACACTTTCCTGTGCCAACACTTGATCAACCCCCGCACCGTGCAGATATCGCTTATCCAAAACAGGTTGACCGCTACCAACCCCATCAGCATCCACAAAATCTAACAGAACATTATCGCCATCATAAACAAAACTCGTCACCGCACCATTAACACTCTTAGCAATGCGACGACCCAAAGTATCATACGCAAACTGCACCCGCTGAGACTCAACATTCGACGTCTTATCCACAACTCCCACCAAACGATTGCGATAATCCCACTGATAATCGCGCACCTTCCCACTAGAAATCTCCTGACGGCGAATCAAATTTCCCTCATCATCATAACCGTAGTTATAAGTGCCATCAGATTGCAAACGGTTATTCGTAGTAGTTTGATAATTAGAACCGTGCAATTGAGAACTGATACGATTGCCATTGCCATCGTAACTGTACGATTCGTCAGGATTGTTCGTATTAGTGTGGTCAGCAGCAGTCAACTGGTTGCGTTTGTCATAAAGGTAATTCGTTTTGCCATCAACATCAGCAATCTGAGTAATTAAACTAGACTGGTCATATTGAAAACCAAACGATGAAACAGTGCTGTTTGTAGAATTGCGGTGAGTCAAATTGGTCAGTCGATTCAAACTGTCATAAGTGTAGTTACTGCCAACTACTAATTGAGTGCCATTACTGTCAGTATAACGATTGATAGAGGAGAATTGACCCATTTTATTGTAAGTAAAATCTACCCGCTTGTTGCTGACTCCAGTCCCGCTTTGATTAATCCGAGTCATCCGGCTGCGAGCGTCGTAGCTATAATCGTTCGTACCCGCAAGTTGACCGTTAATCGTATCAGTCATTAAATCGACATTGCCAACTTTGTCATAGGTGTAGTTCAGCAACACTTTAGGAGCATTGGGAGTGCCAGTATTGTCTACAGTTTTGGGGCGATTTCGACTGTCATAAGTCATCGTCAAATTGCTAAACTTATCCTTGACAGATGTCGGGTTATCTGCTTTGTCATAACTGTAGTTAACTATCTGGTCAGTTCCCACCCAAGTTTCGGTTTTCAAGCGGGAAAGTTCATCGTATTTAAACTGAGTAACGCGGTTATTGCGATCGGTTTGTTGGGTCAGCTCATCGGCGGAGTTATAATCATATCTCGTAATTTTGCTAAGCGGATCTACCTTCCGAATCAAGCGAGAACGAGCATCGTAAACAAAGTTAGTTCGATTGTTAATTGGGTCGATAACTGAAGTCAAATTATTATCCGAATCATACCGCATCTTCTCCACAGTACCGTCAGGATTCACCGTTTCACTTAAGCGATTCCGACCATCATACCGATACTCAGTCCTCCTTCCCAACGGGTCAATCATCAATACCTGATTCCCATTTTTATCGTACTCGTAAGTCGTCACCGGAGAACTCAGCGGCCCGCTACCATCCGGGTCAGGAGCTTTTACTTTAACAAGCTGATTCATCATATTATACTCAGACTCAGTACGGTTCCCCTTCTCATCAATTACCGCCGTCTGATTTCCATCACCATCATACTCAAACTGCTGCACTGCTTCATCAACAGTCCCCTTAGCAAAAATCGTCTTCTTCAACCGATTCATCGCATCATATTCATACTCAGTGCGACGATTATTCTCATCAATTACTGCCTTTTGATTCCCCGCAACATCATACTCAAACTGCTGCACCGCTTCATCAACAGTACCCTTGGCAACAGTAATCTTAACCAACTGGTCTTGAGCATTATAATCGTAATCTGTCACCCGTCCGTTGGGGTCAGTTTCAGTGTCGATTAGATTCTTGTTTGTGTAGGTATAGCTAGTAACAACATCATCGCTGCCACCAACCGCACCTACTACCTTTGTGGCTTTTCTTCTATTACCAGTAAGCGGGTCAATTTCGTAAAGAGTTTGGCGGCCTAATTCGTCAGTTTCACTTGTTACTTGATTGAAAACAGGGTCGTAAGTATAACTCCGTTTGCCAGTACCGCTTCCCTGTTCGTTTCTCACAGTATTATTGAGACTGACAGAAACGCCATAACTAGCCAAGACCATATCCAAGTCGCCATCTAAGTCAAGGTCTTCTAATGCCACAGATGACGAGTAGTTGTAACCAGACCGATTATCAGTGGGACTTGATAGCATACCGCTGCCATTATTTAACATGATACTCTCTGAACCGTAACCGCTGCCAGAAACAATCACATCTAAATCGCCATCTAAATCCAAATCCCCTATAGCTACGGATGTAGGATCAATATTAGACCTAAGTGAGTAATTAGTTGCCGCAGCGAAAGAACCATTGCTATTACCCAATAATACAGATGCAATAGAGCCGTTTCCGCTGCCTGAACTAGCCGTAACGATATCATTTCTGCCATCTTTATTGAGATCTCCTACAGCTACGCTACTCGCCCCATAACCTACTGCATAATTAGTTTGAGTAGCAAAAGTGCCATTACTATTACCCAATAATACTGACACACTGCCATTTGAATTAGTCCCAGAGGGACTTGCAGTAATAATATCTAAGTTGCCATCCTTATCTAAATCCTTCAAAATTACAGATTTTGGCCCAGAATTTGCAGAATTTAGCGGTATATCGGTTCGGGAAAAAGAGCCACTGCTATTACTCAAAAGCACTGATATACTGTTGCTAGAAGTATTTGCCGTAACGATATCGTTCTTGCCATCCTTATTGATATCTCCCACAGCTACGGATGCTGCCCCATCACCTACTGCATAATTGGTTTGAGTACCGAAATTACCACTGCCATCGCCCAATAATACTGATACTCTACCGCTTGATGGATTCGTACCCCCTGATGGACTGGCAGTAACGATATCGTTTTTGCCGTCGCCATTTACATCACCTACAGCTACAGATTGTGACTGGTTTGCTACAGGGTAATCTTTTTTGGCAGCAAAAGTACCGTCGCCCTTTCCAGGTAGCACTGATACATTACTATAATTGGCACTAATAATATCGGGGATTCCATCATCATTAACATCTTTGATTGTTGCTGCATAATACCCAGCTTGATAGAAAGTCTTAGCAGCAAACAACTGACCGTTGTTAATTGGGGGTGTTTGAGGTGTTCCAGAAAGGGAATCTGAAATACTTTTCACATTTCCCTTAGCATCGTACTCGTAAGAAGTATTATTCCCCCGTGCGTCAGTTTTTTTCGTCACTAACAAATTCGGATTCCGCTCAAAACTAGGTTTCAATCCCCCTCCATCTTTTGCTGAAACAACTTGCCCGGTTTGGTCGAGAATCTGAGTAATTACGCCACCACTACCATCAGCATAACTCGCTTCCACCGCACCTAAAGGTTTAGCTACAGGCGCATTCAAAGGATTAGTTGTATCCTCCTTCCGATAAAGTCCTTGTACCTGTACCGGTGCCACCTGTAACTGCGAACCGTCCTTGCGAATTCCCCCTGTTGCCCTACCAGCAAAGTCGTATAATGTTTGTTCGGAAAATCCCCGTTTGTCTATCTCTTTGGTAATGTGACGTTCGGTGTCATAACTGAAAGTCCGCGCTTTGGTATCGGGGTCAACAATTTTTTGCAGATTGCCAGAATTATCGTATTCTAACTGTGTCAACCGTCCTGCTGGGTCTTCTATTTGACTTACTTTTCCGTTGGCATAGGTCAACTTGGTAATCAACCCGGCTACGTCGATGATTTGAGACAACTCACCGGATGAATTGTAAATATATTTGGTTTCGTTGCCGTTAGCTTCTTTAACTGAAATCAGGCGCTTGCCTGCATTAAAACTGTAAACAGTTTGGTCTTTTAAGGTGCGGGTAAACGTGCCATTTGCCAATTTCTCTAATTTGGAGAAATCCCCTGGAGGAGATACATACCCTCCCCCTGTTTGTGTTGATTTGTCGAAGACTAATTCGCTGCCGTCACCGTCAATCAACAAGACTGAAGAGTCGGAATTTTCTACTAATTCCTGCCATCCAGCTATTCCCCAACCGCTGCCGAAGGGACTGTTAATTGTGTTGACTGAAATTAACTTATCCTTTGTGTCAGTTGAAGAACCTGCAAAAATAGTACCAGTAAATCGGCGGATGCCACTGTTAATTGTATAGTCGTACTGACCGGAAGGCAAAGCACTCATATCGACTTGCAATGCCGCGTCGATCGCACCTCCTGCTTCTGGCATCGACCAGAAATGTTCGCCTCCGGTTAAACTGTATTGGTTGCCGGAATATCCGGCTATTTGATATTTGAATTTTCCGGCGTCTACGGTTAATTTAGCAACTAATTTTTGTGCTGTATCGGCGGGGGCGTTATTGTAGCCGAAGTGGACGATCGGTCTGGGGTCTGCTCTTAATGAGTCGTAGGTTAGGGTTAAGCTGCGGCTTTCTCCCATTGATTGGTAGGGTACGAGGTTGTGGGTTTCGATGACTGCGCCGGAGTGCAGTTCTACTTCGGAGGTTAAGCCGCCTTTGGCTTTGCATTCGTTGCATTTGTCTTTGGGGTTGCGGGGGTCTTGACTGGGGTCTTTGGGTGCAGGTGCGGGTGGGGCGAAGAAGTGCCAACTGCTGTTGCGGATGCCTCCTGATATGGTTTCTATGGCACTCCCGTCCGCAGTGACTTTTCCCACTCCTACGTTGTCGAAGAAGCCTGTGGTGGGGTTAATTGACCACAAGTCCATCGTTGTACCCGCTGCGTATCCGGCGCGGTTGGGTAAGGAGAGGGGTGCTGGGGTGGTAAACACCATATCCCCGGGCTGAATGGTGACTACTATGTCGGTGTGCAGGTTGGGCGGTAGGGCGGCGGGGGTGAGTTCTGTGGGGACTTGGGTGATGCTGAGGTTTTCGGTGTAGGGGTTGCCTTCGCTGTCTTTGAGGGAACCTGCTTTGACAAATACGGAGGCTTTGGGGATGGCTGCGGTGGTGACGGTGGTGTCGGCGGCTGGGTTGATGGTTTTGCTGTTGGCTACATCAATGGGTGGTAGGTAAATCGGACGGGAGATGACGTTGTTAACGTTGGGGTAAGCTTCGTGTCCCAATAACAGCGGCAGTTTTTCGGCAATGTAGGGGTAGTTGTCTTCGCCTGTAATGCCGTCGCCGTAAATTTGTAGGGTGTTTGGTGGCACGATGTCGGGAAGTCCCACTGCTGCCAAACTGGGAAGTTCTAGCCGCTGAATTTCAAAGGAACCGTCGGCTTTAGTTACGGCCCGGATGTCACCGAGTCCTACCAACACACCAGCTAAGGGTTCTTGGTTGGTGTTTTTAATTACTCCAGAAATGCGGGTGCGACCGGGAGTGGAAGGGGTAATGTTAACTGTGACTGGTTTTGATGTTTCTAATACTCCGTCGCTGGCGACTACTGTAAAGTTGTAGGTTCCTATTTCTGCGGGAGTGGGTGCAATTTCTAGGGTGCCGTTGCTGGAGATTTTGCCTGTGGGTAAGGGAGTGGACGATTTGATGGCAAAGCTTACGGGGTCGCCGTCAGCATCGGTGGCGCTGAGGGGCAGTTTGAAGGTTTCTCCGACTTTAACCTCGATGGTTTGAATTGCTGCTAGGTTTGGGGCTTGATTTGCCTCGCCGGCAACGGCGGTAGCAATTAGGGAAAATTTCTGAAAGTTGGGGTTGTTGATGACTAATTCTACAGCGCTTGAAGTTGCTCCAGTCTTCAATCCTCCAGCGGGAATTGCACCGCGCAAGTTGATGTAGGGTTTGCCGTTGCTGTCGGTGCCGTCGGGGTTTTGCAGGGTTACTCCTGCTGGCAAATCGGGGAAAATTACTGCTACGTTGCGGCTGACTGGGCTGCCTGTATTTTGTACCTGTACTGATGCTTTATAGTTGCCCGTGGCGGGGTCGAACTGTACTTGAGTGAAGTTTACTTTTAAGTCGGGGGCTGCTGTCAGGTTTTCGGTATTGAGGCTGCTACTGCTGGTGGTTTTGTTCTGGACTGGCAGAAAGACAGGGCTGGCGCTACCTTCTTCATCGATGGTGTTGGTGAGGTTTTTGACTTCTGCGGTACTGCCGGTGTCGGTGTCGCTGTCGGTTAATCTCAACAGCAGATTGCCGCTGCTGCTGTTTGTCACACCAGTTAAATCGATTTCTACAATGTCGCCGCTGTACCGCACTCGTCCGGGTACGAATTCGGCTTTGCTGCCGGCTAGCGAAAATAGGGGTGTTCCGGGGCTGCCTCCATCCAGCAGGCTTTGGTTGGGATTGTTTGGAGAAACTAGGAACACCTGGAACAAGTCTTCAATTGCTGAAGTTGTATCTGTTTTGTCGAAGTCGGCTTTGAGTTGGAACCGCAGGGTGCGACTACCTGTGGTTTGTCCTAGCTGTATAGGTACTACGGCTTGGACGAGTTTGCTGTTGCGTTCGGCCAAAAGTACGGTGTTTGTTGATGTTGCTGCCCAACCTGCGGTTTCTGGGGGGACGATGGTGAAGTTGTTGGTGACTTGGAAGTTGATGTTTTGAGATGTTTGGTTGCCGGCGGTATCTGTTGCTTCGATGAGGGCGGTGTGGCTGCCGATATCTAGCGGTTCGGGCTGGGGAATTTGGTCGAACTGTCCGCTGCTTTCTGTGTTTAGGGTGTTTTTGCTGCTGCCATCAATTGAGTATTCTAGATTGGACAGATTTGTCGTAGTGTCGGTTGTGGTACCGATAAGTCGGACTGTAGTGCTGTGGTTGCCTCCGGGAATTGGCGTCAGCAGGGTGGTTTGGGGTGCGGCGGTGTCGAGGGTAAAGTTGAGGTTGAAGGTTTCGGATGTGTTGCCGTTGTTGTCGGTGGCTATGAGGCGGAGGGTGTGATTGCCATCTTTGAGGGGGTTGCGGCGGATGGTTTCGAGTTGGGTGCGGCTGAGGGTGAAGCAGTTGCAACTATTGATCAGAGAGGTGATGTCGGTGAATTCGCTGGCGGGGGTGTCGTCGAAACCGGCGCGGAAGCTGGCAATGCTGCTGTCGTCGAAGGTGATGGTGCCGCCGAGGGCAGGATCGGATGTGATACGATCGCTATCAAATATTCCTGTGTCGTTGGTTAGGGCGGCGGAAATTGCGGGCGGTGTTGTATCGCTAGGAAGTTGGCTGCTAGCGCGAATCCCTGGTATTGCTAATTTTTCGCCGGTTAAGATGTCGCGGATTGCGGCTGCCGAAAGTAATGTATTTGTGCCTGGACTTAAGAATTGCGATGGTATTAAAAATTGTTCAAAACTCTTGCCAACTTCATTGTTTTGTGGGGTGAGATTTTTGACTGCGGATGCGTGAAATTCGGGGGGGGTAATGCTTTGAGAAGTGTCCGCAGTGCTGCTTGATTTTAATAAGGTCAGAGACGTTAATGAATTTATTGCCGTGAATTCCGAATTAATTTCAAATGGCTTGGTTACAGGCAATAAAAAATTTTGAAAATCTTTCATGTGTTCTCACTTTTATGATTCAACAAAATTGCAATTAAAAATTTAACTGACTGATAATAATCAGCAGTATGTCATTGCTAGTGCATTGCTGTGTAAACCTGCAATATTTTTTAACAAACCCAGCATTAAAACGATCTTGCGGAATCACAACCAACTTAAAAAATTTGCTAGACAAGAGTTAACTGGATTTAAATATTTGCCGATCGCCCTACAGTAATCTAGTTTAGTATTGTTCTCAGGCCTCTAAAAATTTCAATGAAACTTTTAATTAGCAACGACGACGGCATCTTTG
>JAUBOH010000112.1:0-16993 GCA_036700145.1 Microcoleus occultus BM001215366 | reverse complement strand
ATGGGGAATGGGGAATGGGGAATGGGGAATGGGGAATGGGGAATGGGGAATGGGGGAATTGGTTATTACTTATTAGTTATTGGTTATTAGAAAAAGAAATGACAATGCCCAGTGCATTGATGCCCAATTTTCAATTTTCAATGCCCAATTCCCAATTCCCAATTACCAATTCCCAATTACTATTACATGGGGACAACTTGAATATCAACTTCGGCGGTAACTTCGGCGTGAAGTTTGATTTCAGCTTTGTATGTACCAGTTTGGCGAATTTCGGGTAGGGTGATGCCGCGCCGATCGACTTCTTGACTGGTAGAGTTGAAAATCAGCTCTGCTACTTCTTGGTTAGTAACAGTACCAAAAATCGCGTCTCCTTCGCCCACTTGCTTGGAGATGATGAAAGGCCCGGCTGCTTCCAGGGCGGTTTTGCGGACTTCAGCTTGCTGTTTGAGCTCTAGTTGGCGCAGTCTTTCTTCTTCGCGGCGGCGTGCTGCTTGCTTGAGAATGCCCGGAGTAGCGCGAAATCCCATTCCTTGGGGTACTAGGTAGTTGCGGGCGTAGCCCGGGGCTACTTCTACTACGTCGCCAACTTTGCCGAGTTTGCTGACATCTTTGTTTAAAACTAATTGGACGCGCTTGGCCATGATCGTTGATTGTGGGGTTTTAACTGCAACTTTTTATAATAGCGAAGTTTTAGGGGCGATCGCAAGCAAGAGGACTGAAGTCCTCACTACGAACCTATTATGTGTGTTTGACGATGTACAGGAAGAAGGACTGAAGTCCTCACTACGAACCTATTATGTGTGTTTGACGACGATCGTACAGGAAGGACTGAAGTCCTCACTACGAACCTATTGTGTGTGTTTTACGATCGCCAGATCGATCGCGCTACCGTAGCAACTAACTCACTGGGATCGATCGGCTTAGCTAAGTGTTTGTCAAATCCGGCTTGCAAAACTTGGCGCTCGTTCCCTTCTCCAGCATAGGCCGTCAAGGCGATCGCCACCAACTGCCGGAACTGGGGCGCAAGCTGAGTGCGGATGCGATTTATCAGCATATATCCGTCCATTTCCGGCATTCCGATGTCGCTGACGAGCAAATCCGGTGCTGTTTGTTCGATCGACAGCAGCGCCTCTGCAGCAGATGATAGGGAAATCACCTCTGCACCCGCTTCCTCCAGCACGAAAGCGACAAAATCTCGCGAGTCAGGCTCGTCATCTACCACCAAAATTCTCAATCCAGCTAGCGGCAAAGGTGAGAGAGCGGGACTGACAGCCGAATTGACGGCTGCCTCCTCCTGCCTTCTAGAATCATCATTTAATAGCGGTAAACTCACCGTAAACGTCGCTCCTTGACCTTCTCCGCTGCTTTCTGCAAACACCGTTCCGCCGTGAAGTTCGACAAGTTGGCGGACGATCGCCAATCCCAATCCCAAGCCGCCAAATTTGCGAGTTGTAGCGCCATCTTCTTGTCGGAAATGCTCGAAAACATAAGGCAAGAAATCGGGAAGAATGCCTTTACCCGTGTCTGTGACTTGAATTTGAACTTGGTCTTCGATTTGCGCTAATCGAACTTCAACTCGACCGCCTTCGGGTGTGAATTTCACCGCGTTTGATAACAAATTCCACACAATTTGCTGCAAGCGACTGGTATCGCCGACAACTTGCCCGACATCGGGGTTTAAAATTGTTTGAATTTGAATTTGTTTGGCTTCGGCTGCTAATTGCACGGTTTCCAAAGCAGACAAGATAATGGTTGCCACATTCACCGGAGCAACAGTTAATCTGAGTTTCCCTTGCAGAATCCGAGACACGTCGAGCAAGTCTTCAATTAATTGAGATTGCAGTCTGGCGTTGCGCTCGATCGTCTCCAATGCTGTTGCGGTTTTAGCGGGGGTTAGTTTGCCGTTAATGAGCAGTTGCGACCAGCCTAAAATCGGATTCAAGGGCGATCGCAATTCGTGAGAAAGCACCGCCAGAAACTCGTCTTTAATCCGGTTAGCTCGCTCGGCTTCGGCGCGGGCAGTTTGTTCTAATTGCAGAACCATATCGCGCTCGGTTTCCACTTGTTTGCGCTCTGTAATGTCGATTACAGAGCCGATAAAACCCTCAAATTGTCCGCTTTCAGAAAATCTGGGAGCAGCCGCATCGATCGCCCAAGAATATCCGCCATCCTTGCGTCCTACGCGAAATTCCACGCGGTAAGGTTCCTGGCGTTCGTTGGCGGTCAAAAATGCGTTTCTGGCCTGTTCTCGGTCTTCTGGATGCAGCGCGTTTACCCAACCCAATCCCAAACCTGTTTCCTCAGTTTGACCTGTGAATTCATACCAGGTTTCGCTTAGAAAAGTGCAATAGCCTGTGGAGTCTGTTACCCAGACCATAAATGGAGAATTGTTAGCCATATTGCGGAATCGTTCTTCGCTTTCTTTCAGCGCTGCTTCGGCTTGTTTTCGTTCTGTGATATCCCGACAGACAATCACTCCGCCTGTGATTTCGCTGCTAGTATCAACTACCGGATAACCGCTGATACTGATCCAGCGAGGTTCTGATTTTTTGCGCCGGACAAATACTTCTACATCATTGACATATTCACCTTTGATTGCTCTGGCTAGAGGTAGTTGCTCGTCGGGGAAGAGGGTTTTTTGGTCTGGCAAAAATAGTCCGTAGGTACTCGACCATTCCTGATGAGATTTTTCATTCGTTAGCTGACCGAATATTCTGACGGCGGCTCGGTTAAACAGCACAAACTCCCCTTGTTGGTTGGCGAGAATTAAACCGTCACCAATGCTGTCAATGATTACTTGCAGTAACTTAGTTTGTTCTTCCCGGGCGAGTTCCGATCGTTTGCGATTTGTGATGTCGTTGGAGATGCCAATCAAGCCGATTACTTCTCCAGCCTCGTTGCGATAGGGAGCTTTCATTCCCAGAAATGTCCGAATGCCATCGGGAGATTCTTCGACAACTTCTGTTTGACCCGATTCCATGATCCGCCGATCGTTTTCCGAGACTGCGGCTCCAAGTTCTGCTATTGGGTATAACTCGCGATCGCGCAAGCCTATTACTTCAGCAGCAGATTTTCCCAGCGCTTCCAGCGTGGCTGGATTGGCATAAATAATCCGTCCTTTTCGATCTTTGACAAAAATTGGCGTGGGCGCTGACTCGTTAATTACGTTCAAAATTGCATTTTTTTGCCGCAGTTCTGCTTCGGTGCGTTTGCGATCGCTAATATCGCTCCAATAAGCCGTAAGTCCTGCGGCCGCTGGATAAGCGCTGACTTCTATATACATTTGAAGTGAAGGCGAAAACTCTTCAAACTTGACAGAAACTTGCTCGTTAACTACTCGATGAAATTCTTCATATACCCTCGAATTGGATTCTCCCTCGGCGGGGAATAGCTCCCAGATCGATCGACCTAGCAACTCGTTTCTCGATCGAGAAAGCAGTTTTTCCGCAGCGGCATTAACGTAGGTATAGCGCCATTGCGAATCGATCGCAATAAAGCCATCGGTAATACTTTCTAAAATATTGCTAACTTGCTCGGAGGCTGCTGAGAGGGCCAGTTCAGTGTTTTTGCGATCGGTGATTACTTCGCAAAAAATCATGATCCCGCCAATCTCACCGCTGTTGGTTCGCCACGGGTGAATTTCCCAGCGCAACCACTTGATCGAGCCATCAGCGCGGCGTAACGAATCTTCAGGGCAGATTTCGACTGCTCCCGCCAGACAGCGCTGGTGGATTTGTTTCAAACGATCGGGCAAATGGGGAAAGATGTCGTAGTGCGATCGACCTACAATGTTTTGAGCGCCGAGTCCGTAACTTGTCAGCCAGCGGTCGCTCACCAGCATATACCGCATCTCGCGGTCAAACATCGCCACCCCCGCAGGCGAATGTTTGACGAACAACCGCAGTTGCTCGGACTGTTGTCGCAATAGATTCTCCGACTGTTTGCGATCGGTGATTTCTTTGAAAAGTAGGGCGACTTTGCGGCTGTGCGGCTCAGGAGTGCGGAACGCCGAAACCTCAAACCAGCGGTTCATCACTTCCGAGCCATGCTCAAAGCGCAGCGGCTCCCCTGTCAGCGCGACTTTGCCGTACATCTCAAACCAATAATCTTCGAGCTCTGGAAGCATCTGGCGCGCCGTTTTACCCACAGCTTGTTCGAGTCCAGTTTGTTTCAAGAAAGCCGGATTGACTTCCAAAAAGCGGTAGTCGATCGGCTTTTCGTTTTCATCAAACAGCATTTCGATGACGCAAAAGCCTTCGTCTAGGGAGTCAAACAAAGTGCGGTAGCGTTCCTCAGAGTCGCGCAAAGCTGCCTCCGCTCGTTTGCGATCGCTAATATCCACAAACGCTGAGACGCAGCCGCAGACTACGCCCTGTTCGTCAAATAACGGTACCGCATTCATCAACCAATCAAAGGTTACTCCGTCCGATCGCACCATTTGAATTTCTACATCCCGCACTTCGACGCCCGAAGCCGCAGCCCGCTGCATTGGGAGCTCTGCTGGCGGGATTTCCTGGCCGTTGCTAAATAGTTTGAACGGAAGCAGTGCGGCTTCATCTCCGCTTGCAGAAACATTAGCATCCGGCCGCACTGTTAGCATCGATTGAGCAAACCTGTTAGTACGAATTACATGACACTGAGCGTCGTGGGAGATCGCAATCCCGACGGGTACAGCATCAAGGATTAATTGCAATTCGTTAACTCTGCGCTCTAGTTCCTGGTTGAGCCGTTGAATTTCTTTTTTGCTAGCTTGGCGATCGGTAATTTCTAGCACCGTCACATTCACGCCCAACACGCGATCGTCCTCGGATGTCAGCGGATAGAGACTCAACAGCCAAGCGCGATCGACTCCCGGCTGCGCTGCATTTTCCCCATGAATTTCAAGCTGTTCGAGGGGAACTTTAGTGGCAATAACTTGCTGGTAAAGCGGCTCTAAATCATCGGCTTGTTCTGGTAAAATTTCGCGCCATGTTTTACCAATGTGAGCGGCGGCGGTCACTCCGTTAATTTCTGCTAGGCGATCGTTGATGCGGACAAACCGCAAGTCGGTATCGATGAAGCAAAGTCCGATCGGCGCGCTAGCATAAATCACCTCGATTTCTGCTAGTTGTTGGTGTGCAGTTTGTGATTGTTTAATAAAAGCAGCCCGCTCCGCTTTCTGCTCGGTGACATCTTGAAAATAAACCGCAAGTCCCGAGGCGATCGGATAAGCTCGTACCGCATACCAAGCATTGAGCGGCGCATAAAAAGATTCAAAACTCACCGTAACTTGTTCCGTGATGGCGCGGCGATATTCCTGCTCGAACAAACTCCCCATAGATTCGGGAAATTCTTCCCAAATACTGTTACCAATCAAATCTTTCGATGGTCGATTCAGCAACCGCGCTGCTTGAGAATTGAAATAGGTAAATCGCCAGTTTTTATCCAAAGCAAAGAACCCGTCAGAAATACTTTCGAGGGTGTCTGACAGTTGTGGCGCAGGCGCGTGAGTGACGGCTTCGGGCTGAGGTTGGGCGATCGGAGTGAAGGTGGTGACTACTGCATAGGGAGTCGATCGATCTCCCTGAAATAAAGGTTGAGAATTGAGATTCAGCCAAATCAATTCCCCCTGTGGTTGATAAAAGCCCATGATGACATTTGAGCAGGATTGTCCGGTTTGCAGCGCCACCATCGCCGGATGCGTCTCGCCGGGAAAATCCGAACCATCTTCATGTACAGTCTGCCACGGACTGTTGATTGAAGAGCAGCCGTGCATTTGTTCTGCTGTGATCCCCAATAGCTCCTGCGCGTGAGAATTGCACCCCTGAATGCTGCCGTCTGCCAATTGCAGAACCATCCCGACATCAGTTGACAAAGCCGCGTTTGAGTAGAGCTCTTTCTGAGAATCCGTGGAAACAGAGGGGTCGATTTGCGGTTGGGGTTCAGTATTGCCTAGATTTTTCATCTTCTAACAAAGCTTGTTGTAATTTTGGCGGGGCCAATTGCGCCGATCAATTATGGGGAAATAATCAGAGGAACTTTTGATTTAAGCAGGGTAACAATTGAAACCTCAGAGGGATGCGGATCGTCCTGCTGGAATGTCAATATCTTGACAATTTATTTTATCGTAGAGTCCCACGTCTGGGCCAGTTGGGAGATTTAGCACCCAAGAGTCGCAATTTTCCGGCTTTTTCCAACGCGAGGTAAGTCAATCCCATCAGTTTTCCGCGTTGCTGCATATTACCAACGCCTGTTGCTCGTTTTCGGGCGCGAACAGATAAAACTTGCACACAGGTAAATAAGTGGATTAAGCTTGAAAATACATCTCTGCCTTTTTGGGAGTGATGGTCGCTCAGCAATCGCTCTTGCTATGATAGCCTTACATTCTGTTACGTAGTAAACTTTATTTGCGCCTACCTACTCAGAAACCCCGTTTGTTTGTGTAAACCGGGGCGGAAATTTTGCTAAGATTATCTTCGTCTCAACTGTAAACGGGCGATCGCATTTACCCCATAACGCGGGGCGCCTGCTTCCTCCCGCGCCCGCGTGTTTGTCAGGTTTGAGCGCGCGCCTTTTGCCTTTGTTCATTTCATAACAAACTTGATCTAATGCACATATTCATAGCCAGCGATCGAAACCACATTCTGGGATTGGCAGCACTGCTCAAGTCTGTAGATCTCAATGTTAGCAAATCTGCCGAGATGGAGGTAAAAATTAGCATTGTATCTGTTGGGATAGATCCACAGCAAAAGGAACGGTTGCAGAATTGCTGCAAATACCAGATTGAATGGCAAGAATTCCAATCTAATTATGACGAACTTCTTTCATTGTTTGGTTCTAAACTTAGTTACGTTAGATTGGAGCCGGGAAAATATACCAAAGCAACAGAAAGGCTGATTTGGCTCGACACCGACACGATCGTGCTGGGAAGCTTAGAGACGCTGTGGAACCTAGATTTTGAAACTATGCCTGTAGCAGCCGTAGCTAACGTCTGGGGAAATCCCAACAATTCTCGAGATCGAAACCCTTATTTCAATGCTGGCGTTTTAGTTTACAACATAAAGCTTTGGGAGCAAGAGCAAATTTCGGAAAAGCTGCTCCAAAACGCTCATTCAAACATTTGGGGCGATCACGATCAGGGTGCATTAAATTCAGTTTTAGCCCGAAGGTGGAAGCAATTAGAGCAAATATGGAACAACCACAATACGGACGATATGTCAACTAAAGTGATGCACTTTATGTCAAAACCGAAACCGTGGGAAAGTTCCGCCCCGAATCGATTATGGCTGGATATGTTGTCTCTGACACCGTTTAAAGACGAACTGAAAAAAATTCCAAATAACTTTGATTGGCTGTCAAGCTTTCAGCTAAAATACAGAAGATTTGAGCCGTGGTTGAGGGAACCGAAAATTAAGCTTAAGAGTTACCTGAAGAAACAAAAACGTTAAGGTCAAAATCGGTCTTTCATGCCGCGCAATCGAGCGAAGGTTTGCACGGGATCGCGGGTGTTGGCGACTGATTGGAGGTTGGGACAATCAAAGCGCAAAAATGGGTTTGTGCTTTTTTCGAGGCCGATCGATGATGGTACTGTCGGTTGCGATCGGCTGCGCGCTTCTTTGACTTGGGCGAAACGCTGCTGCAAATCAAGATTGTCGCCATCTACGCCGATCGCAAATTCCAAGTTTTTCAGCGTGTATTCGTGGGCGCACCAAACTCTGGTATTGTCCGGCAAGTTTCGCAGTTGCGCGAGGGAGTTTACCATTTGAGTTGGAGTGCCTTCAAACAGTCTGCCGCAGCCTCCAGCGAATAAAGTGTCGCCGCAGAACAATTCGCCGGTTTCCCCTGGGTTGTTGGGGGGGAAATAGTAGGCTATGTGAGCTTTTGTGTGGCCGGGTACGAAGAAAATTTCGGCGGTGCGATCGGCAAATTCAACGCGATCGCCCGCTTGCAAAAACACTTGCTGTCCGGGAATTCTGCCTCGGTCTTCTGCGCCGCCGTATACTTTAACTTGGGGAAAGCGATCGATCAGTTGTTGGTTGCCACCTACGTGGTCGCTGTGATGGTGTGTATTGAAAATTGCGGTTAATTCAGCTCCGAGCGATCGCAATTGCTGCAAGACCGGCTCTGCGACGGCTGGATCGACGACGGCTGCTGTATGGCGATCGCGATCGTGCAGCAAGAAAATATAGTTGTCGGACAGTACGGGAATCCGATAAACCTGCATAAAGAACTGCCTCTCTAGGAAAAATATTATACAATTGAATTGGTGAGAACGCTATCCGAAGGCAGGACGCAGAATTATCAAGTCCGCGCATCTATCTTTGGGAGTAAAACTCTGATACCTGATTACTGCTGTTCCACAAATTGATTTGTGGTCTGGTATCCACCATTTTTGGGTCAACAACTGCAATCGGCTTTAACTATTCTGACATAAATGCGATCGAATAAATGCGAACATCTCAAAACAAATCGAACTTAACAATTTCTCAAATGGTCGATCGGATTGTCGCGTCTGGCAAAATCTCTCGCCGGGAGCACTTAGTTTTGACTTCTGCTATCCTGTCAGATGATAAAATTTCAGAAGAAGACCGATATCAAATCAATCGGATATTTGATTATATCCAAATTGGTCGCCTCAAGTTCATCGATTGAACTTGTAAATTCACAAGATAATCGACAGTTGCAGTTACAAAACAAGGCAGAATAAAATGAGTGCAGAAAAACCAACTATTTTGGTGACGGGCGGAGCTGGATATATTGGCTCTCACGCGGTATTAGCGCTAAAAAACAGCGGTTACGGTGTGGTGATTTTGGATAATTTAGTTTACGGCCACCGAGATTTAGTAGAGCAGGTTTTGCAGGTAGAGTTGGTAGTTGGCGATACGAGCGATCGGACTCTGCTCGACAACCTGTTCGCCGCGCACAACATTGCAGCGGTAATGCACTTTTCTGCTTACGCTTACGTCGGCGAATCTGTTACCGACCCAGCTAAATATTACCGCAACAATGTCATCGGCACTATTACCCTTTTGGAAGCGATGATAGCTGCTGGGGTCAAGAAATTTGTGTTTTCTTCTACTTGCGCGACTTACGGCGTACCGCATAAAATTCCGATCGCAGAAGACCACCCGCAAAATCCGATCAATCCCTACGGTGCTACGAAGTTAATGGTAGAACGGATTTTGTCTGATTTTGACGCTGCGTACAATTTCAAGTCTGTTTGTTTCCGCTATTTTAACGCGGCTGGGGCAGATCCGAACGGCTTGTTAGGAGAGGATCACAATCCAGAAACTCACCTGATTCCGCTAGTGTTGTTCGCTGCTTTGGGGAAACGAGATTCGATCGCAATTTTTGGCACGGATTACGATACTCCTGACGGTACTTGCGTTCGGGATTACATTCACGTTAACGATTTGGCGTCGGCTCACATTTTGGGATTGGAATATTTGCTAAATGACGGTAAATCTGATTTCTTTAATTTGGGTAACGGGGGCGGTTTTTCGGTGAAAGAGGTGATAGAAACGGCTCGCCAAGTGACGGGAAAAGAGATTAAGGCTGTGGAGTGCGATCGGCGTCCGGGAGACCCGCCTGCTTTGGTTGGTAGCAGCGAGAAAGCCATCAAAACCTTGGGTTGGTCTCCAGAATATCCCGACATTAAGGATATTATATCCCATGCTTGGCAGTGGCACCAAAAACGCCACTCGAAGACAGAATAAGCCCAGGTGCATCTAAATTTTACGGTTCCCGATCGGAGCCGAAAAACAGCCAAGTTTGATTAAATTCTTGTGGGGTGGGCGGGAGATCCCGCCCAAAAAATCAATATGCTAATAATATCTGCTAAATCGGGACAACTAGGGAACCGACTGCTGCTTTTTGCTAATTTCATAGCTTTGGCGATCGAGCATAATTTAACAGTCCTTAATCCGGCTTTTGAGGAATATGCAGAATATTTTGTTGGCACCGCTGGGGATTTTTTGTGCTGTTATCCTCCTCCATATTTTACCGTAGCCGGTAACAAGTTTATCAGAAATAAATATTATAAATTTATTAAGTATTTAAACAGTAAAAAAGTATGGAAAACGCAAGAAATCACCAGAGAAAAACCTTTTAATTGGGTAAATTATCAGGAGTTCGACACACTAAAATACACTTCAACTATTTGTTTTCAAGGGTGGCTATTTCGAGATGGCTGGTTTGTAGAAGATGTGCCAAACTTACACAAGTACGCAGACAAAATTAGATCCTACTTTACACCATTAGAGCGATATACAATTAATGTAGATCGTTTGATATTGAATGTAAAAAATAACGCTGATATTATCATCGGAGTTCATATCCGTCAAGGGGATTACGAGCGGCACCAAAAAGGGAGATATTTTTACACAACTGAGCAATACTTAGAAGTGATGAATTCAGCGGTTAAACTATTTGAAGGGAACAAAATTAAATTTTTGATTTGCTCTAATTTTGAGCAAGAACCTCGTTTATTTGATAACTTTAACTGCGTTTTTGCCAAGGGTCATTTAATTGAGGATATGTATGCTTTGGCTGAGTGCGACTATATTGTCGGGCCGCCTAGCAGTTATACTATGTGGGCTTCTTTTTACGGCGAAAAACCTCTTTATATGCTCAAAAATCTCGATCGAGCAATTAACCTGAAAGATTTTGTACATTTTTATGAATGGCAAGGAATTTTTAATTATCGAGATAACTGGAGCGAGAGTTTTTGGGATTGGACGCACTAATGAAACTAGAAACTAAGGGATTTATCACTATTTTAACTGGTCTTTACTCTTTTCAAGATTGCGTTCATTTTCTGGCCTCTGTCAGGAAGTTTCACCGGGAACCAATTATTGTGTTAGTAGATAGAGTTCCTCGATTTTTATATCCTTTACTTCTGGTGTTTGGAAATGTCATATTGAAACCTGCACCCTCTCACGAAAATCCTGTTTTAGCGTCGCGACAAGCTAAGCTGGCTTTGTACGCGGAATCTCTGTTTGACAAAACTATTTATATGGATTGCGATATTTGTTTGCTGTCGCCAATAGATGAGGTTTTTGACTATCTTGATGAAGTGGATTTGCTGGTGACGGAAGACGTGCAGCCTGCGATTGCTAAAGCTGCAAATTTATTAAGAGTGAAGCTGGATATTCTGTCAACTTTGCAGTCTGTGGGATTGTCGCTAAATGAAAATAGCATTCAATACAATGGCGGATTTATCGCTTTTACCAAAAGCAGTAAAAATCACGAATTTTTCCAAAATTTCAAGAAATATTTCGAGATAGTAGTTGCCAATCAAAATGTGCTATTATTGAAGGATCAAGGTGCTTTTGCCGCTGCTGTTGAATCTGTGCAACCAAAAATGAAAACTTTGTCCCCAGTTTACAACTACTTGGATAAGTGGAAAGATGTTTATGCGATCGACAAACCGATTAAAGTCATGCACTGCACTTACCCTTACCGCCCGCAGTACGCCAAGAACGTGACGCGATCGCTCTTTACTAGAATAGTCGATCGCACCGCTCAACTATTTTTACCAAATCAACTCAACAATCCCTGGCGTTTAAAATAAACTTTCTCTCACTCTGCGGTTAAATAAAAAAATATAATCGCACCACAAATAAAATATAATTATTTTAGCTACCGTGCAACATTACACTGAAGAATTATACAAATACTTACAAAAAACATCCCGAGAATCAGCCCGAGAAATCATTCCTATCCTGTGGAAATTCGTGCAGCCAAAGCGAATAATAGATGTCGGTTGCGGTACCGGAACCTGGCTGTCAGCATTCACAGAATTCGGCGTTGAGGATATTTGGGGAATCGACGGTAATTGGGTAGATCCAAAAATGCTAGAAATTCCTGCTGACAGATTTTTAGCATTAGACTTAACCCAGCCTTTACCGATAGAACAACAATTTGATTTAGTTGTTTCCTTAGAAGTCGCAGAACACTTACACCCAGACTGCGCCCGGGTATTCGTAGAGTCTTTAGTAAAGCTTGGCCCAGTTATTTTATTCTCTGCCGCAGTACCATTTCAAGGAGGAACAAATCACGTAAACGAACAGTGGCCAGAGTATTGGGCAAAACTATTTCAAGAGCAAGGATACGTGGCGATTGACTGCGTGAGAAACAAAATATGGCAAAACGATCGAGTTAAATGGTACTACGCCCAGAATATACTTGTATTTGCTGAGGCGGAATATTTAACAACTAATCCAGTCTTGCAAAAAGAAGCTGATAAAACTAACATTTTTCAGCTTTCTTTAATTCATCCCCAACTTTATTTGCGAACAGCTTTAGAAGCCACTAGATTAAGACAAGAAATCAAAGATGCTATAGCTTTAAAAGATTCGAGGATTTCCCTAAAAAAAATATTTTTTGCTTTGCCAACCTTGACAAAAGCTCGGTTAAGCAGGAAAATAAAGCAACTTTTTGTTAAAAAAATTACCAAGTGAAAGTTTCATTAGTGGTGAGCGACTTGTCGGGAGGAGGTGCAATTCGTGCTTTTCTCCTAGCTCAAGTCCTGATCGAGCTTAACTGCGAGGTAGAAGTCGTCGGATTTCAGTTTGGCAAGGAATTGTATGCTATTCCTCCGAGAGGCATCCCGGTATGTGCGATACCGGGGAAAAACTATCCAGGGTTTTTGATGGATGCTCAAAAAGTTTTGAAAAAAATAGATGGGGATATTATTTATGCGGTGAAACCTAAACCTACAAGCTTTGGTTTATCGCTGCTAAAAAAACTGGAGACCGGCCGCCCTGTCATTTTAGATATAGATGACTGGGAACTTAGCTGGTTCGGTGGCGACGCATGGAAATATCGCCCTGATTTCAAACAACTTTATCGAGATATTTTCAAACAAAACGGTCAATTGAGAGAACCAGATCATCCGCTGTATATCCAGTGGATGGAAAGTTTAGTTTCGCGCGCTGATGCTGTCACCGTCGATACTGAGTTTTTAAAACAGCGTTTTGGTGGTGTATATTTGCCGAATGGTAAGGATACTAAAATGTTCGACCCCGCTAAATACAATCCTGAATTGAGCAGACAGCGTTACGGGTTGTCCGGGTATAGAATTCTGATGTTTCCCGGGGCGCCGCGACCTCACAAAGGTGTTGAGGATGTTTTGATGGCACTCGAACAGTTAAATGAGCCAGATTTAAAATTAGCGATCGTTGGCGGAAGTCCTTATGATGATTATGATGATAAACTTGTGAAACAATGGGGGCGCTGGATTGTTAAACTGCCAAGGTTTCCAGTCGAGACGATGCCTGAAGTTGTGGCGGGGGCTCACGTTGTCGTTGTTCCTCAGCGAGATACTCTGACAGCGGTGGCTCAGTTTCCGCTCAAGCTGACAGATGGCATGGCAATGGCTAAGCCTGTTTTGTCTACGCGAGTGGGGGATATTCCAACAATTTTAGGGGGAACTGGTTATTTAGTCGATCCGAGTTCTCCGGCTCAAATTTCCCAAAAAATTCAATGGATCTTTCAAAATTTGACAGCCGCGAATTTGCAAGGAATGAAAGCTCGGGAAAGATGCGTGAAAAAATATAGCATTCAAGCAATGGCGCCCATACTTTCAGATATAATTGCAGGTAGGTAGAAGTAACTTTAAAGCGACTGAATGGAGGAGGAAAAACTGGCTGTAATTAAAGAACATTTTGAGATACCGTACTGTTTAGCTGGGAATGCTTCATGTCTGCCAATAAGCTACTCCTAAAATTTGCCAGACGATATCCCGGCAGGATTCTGTTAACTGTGATGCTGGGCTTTTCTGGGGCTTTATTCAGCGGTATCAGCACTACTCTGATTGTACCAGTGCTTTTAAGTTTTTTGGGTGAAGCTATCGAGCTGCGGGGCGCTCCACCTCTAATTAAAACTTTAATGTATCCCTTTGAAGGAATGCCCCAAAATCAGCGGCTGATTTTAATGACAGCGGCGATTGTTTTGGCAATTATTTTGAAAAATGTTGCCAGCTATATCAATACTTTAGTTGCTACTTCTCTGACGCGCTCTCTGACTTTTGATTTGCGAGAAGCAGGTTTGCGGTTATTGTTAGAAGTAGATTTAGATTTTTACTCTAAAACTAAAGTCGGGGATTTAATTAATAGGTTGGGCGGAGAGATTGGCCGGACTGCTAGTGCTGTTGGTACGGCGATCGGAATGTTCACTACCTCAATCACCGTTTTGGTGTTTGTGGGTCTGCTGCTTTCTATATCGTGGAAATTGACGGTGACATCTACAGTTTTGCTGGCGTTAGTTGCTTGGACAAATCAATATATTATTAACCGTTCCAAGCATTTTGGTCACCTGCTTTCTGAAATGTCGAAAGATTATTCGGTGAGGGTGCTGGAAACTATTAGCGGGATTCGCTTGGTCAAGTCAACGGGGAACGAGGAAAGGGAGTATCAGCGGATCAAGCATTTAATTCAAAGGCGAGAACAAGCGGATTTTCAGGCTCAGGTAAATTATGCGGCGATCGCCCCAATTAACGAAGTTGTTAATTTGATAGTTATTATTTTGATTGTATTTATAGGTCGCACAATATTTACGAATGAAATTGAGTCTATTTCTACAGTTTTGTTGACGTATTTATTGGTGCTTTTTCGGTTAATTCCTTTGATTTCTCAGTTGAATGGCGGGCGCAGTCAATTTGCTAATACGTCGGCTAGTGTAGAGGTGGTAAATGATTTTTTGAGCTGCGATGACAAGCCGTTTATGCTGAACGGTTCAGTGCCGTACACTCATTTGCGATCGGGAATTCATTTTAATAAAATATCTTTTAGTTATCCGAATCACAAAAATGTAGTTTTGCAAGGAATTGATTTATTTCTACCTCACGGCACTACTTTGGCTTTGGTAGGAACTTCGGGGTCTGGTAAGTCAACTTTGGCAGATTTACTGCCGAGATTTTACGATCCTACGGTCGGTCATATCTCGATCGATGGCAGGGATTTGCGCTTATTTGAGGTAAAAAGTCTCAGAAAAGCGATGGGTATTGTTAGCCAAGATACGTTTTTGTTTAATGCTTCGGTGCGCGAAAATATTGCTTACGCTAGGCCCCAAGCGACTGAGGAAGAAATTGTGGAAGCGGCCAAGGGAGCGAATGCTTACGAGTTTATCGAACAGTTGTCGGAGGGGTTGGATACTCAAATTGGCGATCGGGGCGTGATATTATCGGGAGGGCAGCGTCAGAGAATCTCGATCGCTAGAGCGCTGTTGCAAAACCCGGAGATTTTAATCTTAGATGAAGCAACGAGTTCGCTGGATACGGTTTCGGAAAGGTACGTGCAAGCGGCGATCGAGAAACTGAGTTGCGATCGCACGACATTGGTAATCGCCCACCGCCTCTCCACAGTCCAAAAAGCCGACAAAATCGCCGTGATCGATCGCGGACAAGTAGTAGAAATAGGCTCCCACGAAGAATTGCTAGCAAAAGGAGGTTACTACACTCGCTTGTATTCAGTGCAATTTGCCGAAGAAACCGCTCGCGATGAAGCTCTAATTAGAGGTTCTTACGAAATTCGCACGCGCCTGACTCCAATGATAGCTTACCTCAAATTGCTAGTAGATGAAATGGTAGATTCTCCCGAAGAAAGAGACGAATTAATCAGAGAATCATTTCACTCTGCTGCTAATATTTTCAAGACTTTAGAATTTATCGAAAATACTATTAAACGTCAGGCTGTTAAAAAGTAGTCATTAGTCATTAGTCATTAGTCAACAGTCAAGATGCCCAATGCTCTGCTTTACCAATTCCCAATTCCCATGTCTAAATATTATGTATTTTTTACCCGAAATATCTTGCCGCAACCTAATGTAGCTAGCTTAGTTCAAGTTGCTCACTCTGCGAATGCCGCCGCAAATCTCGGTTTACCAGCAGTTTTGGTTTATCTCCGCAAAGGATGGAATGCTTTCAATCCGGTTGATTTGCTTTTTCCTTTTCAACCGAGAAAACCGGATGACAAACTTGCCAAAATCTACAATCTTCAAGATCAATTAAAAGTAGTAGATTTACCGATGCCTTGCCCGATCGACCTTTTCGACAGCAAGTGGACGAGTTCCAGTACAATAGTGTCAAAATACTACTTACCGATTCACCTGCAAAAATCCACTAAAATCGTCCACACACGGGACTGGAACTTTGTCAAAGCTGCGATTAAAAACGGAATTCCGGCTATCTACGAACAGCATCATCATGAATCCAAGAAATTTGAGCCGGAAATTGTCTGCAATCCTCTGTTTCAGATTTCAGTAACTGTCGCCGATACAGTGCGAAACAGCATGATTGAAAATGGAATGCCACCGGAAAAAGTAATTATGCTGCACAATGGTTTTAATCAGTTGTTTCTCGCGAGACAAACGGCAGATTCCCAGATATGGCGACAGAAGTTATTAGGAGATGGAAGAGAAAATTTAGCTGTTTATGCGGGGGGGCTTTACCCGTTTAAAGGTGTGGATATGTTAGTGGATGTGGCGAAGGAATTGCCGGGAGTTCAATTTGCGATCGCAGGCGGCGATCCATCCCAAGTAACAGCGTACCAGCAATTAGCTAAACACAAGCAAGTTAACAACATCAAATTTCTCGGCTACCTCCCGCAAAATCAACTGGCTAGCCTATTGCAAGCCGCCGATGTGTTGGTTCACCCGCACTGTTTGACAGAGGCGGCGACGTTCACATCTCCTTTGAAATTCTTCGATTATATGGCATCGGGAACTCCAATTGTGGCGACAGAGATTCCATCTTTGCTTGAGTTTCAGTCGGGGAATATCGCCGCGACTTGGTGCGAACCCGATAACCCGCAGCAGTTTGCAGAAAGCATTCAAGCTAGTTTAATAAAATATCCTAGGAAGGTCGAAGGTTATGCAGAAACGAGGGATTTTGTCAAGCAATTTTCGTGGGAAAATAGGATCGAGAGGATTTTGAGTTATGTGGATGAAGAAGTGCGATCGATTGGTTCGTAGTAAGGACTTTAGTCCTTCTTATGAGAGGACTAAAGTCCTCACT
>JAUBOH010000111.1:0-16997 GCA_036700145.1 Microcoleus occultus BM001215366 | reverse complement strand
TCCTCACTACAAACCAGGTTCGTAGTGAGGACTTCAGTCCGCAAAACCCGCCAACTATTATCTAATTACTAACCTCAGCCATTTCAATCACGCGGCCGTCGTAATCCTTGACCAAAAAATTCAGCGGCTTTTCCCGGCGAATTTTATAACTAATGCCGCGAGTTTGTACCCTCATTAATAGCTGATCCAAACAATCGCGATCGAAACAAACATGACGCTGGCGATTTTTTTCGCCTTCACCAGCCCCGCTAATAATGTGCAGTTGCGTATTTTTCATCAACTGATACCACAAACCCTCGGGACTCCCCATCGTTTGAGTGCTCGTAGCCCTCCCGACATTCGGCGACAAATACAGCGGATCGATACCAGTTGTCCCCAAGGTTTGCTCGTAATTGTAGTAGTAGTGCAGCGGCACTTCTGCTACGGGCAGGTTTAGCATACCTTCATAGAACTCTCTGGCTTGCCCGAGATCCGATACCATCACGGTGTGTACCTTCGGAGCACTGGTGAGAAACATCCACATCGCCCCCGCATAGGCAGCCAGCAGCATCACCATAATCCCTTGAGTCGAAAATAAGCTGTCCAGGGGCAGGGAGGGCAAAAAAGAGCTCAAGTACAAAGGCTGAAGTCCAAAAGCAATAAAACTAACTACTAGACTCATGAATTATAAGAAAGGGTAAACAACGAAATTTATGAAGATTGCAGTCGCGATCGCCCGCGAGACTTAAACTATTAGCGTCCATCTATGTTAGCAAAAACTAGCCGTTAAGCCCCGCCCCATGAAAGTCTTTGTGTACGGCACTCTCAAACCGGGGGAGTGCAACTACCTGCGCTACTGCGAGGGAAAGGTTGTGGATGCTTGCCCCGCGATCGCCCGGGGTCAACTTTTTGCGCTGCCGATCGGCTATCCTGCGATGGTGGCCGGAGATGGGACAGTTTGCGGTTTTCTTCTCTGTTTCCCAAATTCGGCTATTTTGGACGATTTAGACCGACTTGAGGACTATCATCCGCTGCGGGAACCGACACAAAACGAATATCAGCGGCAGTCGATCGAAATCTTCGATCTCAACTTCCAGTCTTTAGGCACGGCTTGGGCTTACTTCATGTTACCCGATCGCATCCGTTCCCTAGGAGGCATCTGGCTGCCCCACGGCTGGTGGGAAAATCGGTTTTTCACCTGATAAAATCGTTAATGCCGATTAGGTTGGTAAATTGCCATTGCCCTGTGGCAGGAAATTGAAGAGACATCGCAAATATCCAAAAAATCGGTAACAAATGCGTTAGCGAAGCTTGCAGCTATTGGATCGCGCCTTCTAATTCTACTAGCAACCAACTCCGATATTAAGATGCGATCGCCCTACAATTCGCCATTCATATCGTTTCCGGTAGCATCGGAATGATAAAGTTGAGTCACGTTACCACTAAATATAAGCGGAATTTTCGGTTTTGCGACTCAAGCGTCAACAGTCAACAGTCAACAGTCAACAGTCAACATCACCTGACGGTGCAACCGGAATTGATATCAAAGCCGGGATCTGTTCAAAGGATCTATCCACCTTGAAAAACCGCAAAAAGCCCCCTTTTTTAGGGAGCTTAGCAACTTCGGTTATTGCTGAAAACAGAAATCCTACTGCGCTTTTGGCAATGATTTTTGAGGGCTTGCTACAGCAGCTTTGGGAATATCCATCACCGGTGCATTCACCCCAAGCATCAAATCGTTGGGATTAACAATCTCGACTATAGGCTCGTTCAAAGCGACCACCAAACCGTCAGATTCAGCAGGAAGGGGCGATCGAGCAAACTGCGGCGCAAACGATTGGCGACCACCAGCAACACCAGACACCACCGCAATCAACAAAGCTGCGATCGCACCTCCACCCAAAAGCCAAGTCCGTTTCGTCTTACGTTGTTCTACGCGCTGTAAAACCTTCGCCGCCAACTCCTGTGCAGATTGTTCCGCAGCAGGCACCGGCATTGACTGAAAACCCTGCTGCATCATCATCAGTCGCGAGTACAAACCCTTCGTCACAGGGTCATTTGTCAGCCACTCCTCAACTTGTCGGCGTTCGGCCGCCGTCACTTCGCCGTCGATGTAGGCACTCAGCAATTCAAAGCGATCGCGCATCATAGTAGTTACATTCCCCTGGGAATAATTGTTGTTAGCTTGATTTTGGGCGAGTGAATCTCCGAGACCAGGCTGATTTTGATTTTTATCCGATTCAAAGTTAGAATTCATATTTCACATCACTTACTTAAATTAGGGGAAGCACAGGAGCGCCCCGACAGATGATTTACTGCTTATTTATATTTTAAAATAGAAGTTTTGATGTCACAGCAAACATCACCAAATCTTCTTTACCCGCCTCGAAAATCACCCTTGCTAATTACCGTCGAGATATTTTTGCAATTGCAACTGCAACCTTTGGCGAGCTCTAGCAATTCTCGACTTGACCGTTCCCAGAGAAACTCCAGTCATTTCCGCTATTTCCTCATAGGCTAAACCTTCAATTTCTCTCAAAACAATTGTCGTGCGGAATACTTCCGGCAAATCGGCGATCGCCACCCGCAACTGATCGTAAAATTCTCTAGTCGTCAAATCTTCATCAGGCCCAGGACTGTCAGCCGGAATTTCCCAATCAATCTCCCCATCTTCCAGAGCACGGGGTACGTCCAGGGACAGCGGAGTTCGCACCCGCTTGCGCTTCCGCAATTCATCATAAAACAAATTTGTGGCGATGCGACTTAGCCAGCCCCGAAATTTAACAGGCTCTTGCAAGCGGTTAACATTGCGGTAGACTCGAATCCAGACTTCTTGAGCCAAGTCCGCCCGGTCTTGCCAGTCAGGGGCCAAGTGATAGAGAACCCTGTCTACGTGGGATTGATACCGTTTCAACAGTTCTGAAAAAGCAGTGCTCTCAGGTCGATTTCCTTCCTGACACCGCAACACCAAGTCATAGTTAGAGAGTTTTTCGGCTGGCAATTGCACTCTTTGAACGGTCGCCACAACCGCAGACCAGGACACAGAAATAAAGTCGCTCATTTGTGGAATTAGCTCATCGAACATTCCACTGTTTTTGACGCTTGCCGATCGTCACAAGTTCCCCTGTTCAATCTCAAATCTCAAATCTCAAGTCTCAAATCGATTGACTAATGCCCGACCACCTCGCACGCTCCAATACTAACCCAACTGCTAGAACCGTCGGCCCAATGTTCCTTTTTCCAAATCGGTACATTGTGTTTGAGCGTATCTATGGCGTACTGGCAAGCTGCAAAGGCTGAGTCCCGGTGAGGACAGCCAACAGCCACCAGTACGCTGATTTCTCCCACCTGCAAGTGTCCGACGCGGTGGTGAATGACGACCCGATTCACATCTGGCCACTGGCGGCGGATTTGGGTAGCGAGTTGCTGGAATACTCGCACGGCCATCGGTTCGTAGGCTTGATATTCTAGGGAAACTACAGCTTGACCGTCAGTTTGGTTGCGGACTGTACCGCTCATCATTACCACGGCTCCGTTACTGGCGTCGTCCGCCAAAGTGTAGATTTCCCCTACAGATAAGGGGGCGATGGTAATGGCAAAACTATCTTTAGCATTGCGTTGAGGAATATTGTCGATCGCCAGAGCTGCGCCAGAATTCATTGGGTCGAAATAGTGCTGGGGAATTAACCTTATATTGACACATTGACACCAAGCAAGTGCGAGCGATTTATCTTGTGTCCTTGTCGGGGACACAGGGAGGCCAATCTCAGCAAAATCTCGTAAGCGTTGCTTGCAGCTATTGGATCGCCCCGAACTTCTGCACCAGTGCGAGCGGGTAAAATATAACTCACCCGAACAAAATTAAGATTTTAAAGATGAGCAGGAGACTTGTTCGATCGCATAAATGCCGGTCGGGCTGTAGCAGCTCAATAAGCAAGCACACCAAAATAAGTATTGTCATTCCGAAGTCGCTGCAAGCAATCTCCAAACCCAAGCGATTACTTCATTCCCTTTTTAATGACACAGTTAAGTTTAATTTTGCGCGGATGGCCGATCCGGATCGCCCAAACTTTTAGCAGCAGATGTAAACTTTATTTATTTTTTTGCTCCAGAAAGCTACTTAAATGACATGATGTACCTGTGCAGATTTCAGGCTAATTGGTGAATACTCAGTAAAAGCAAGACCGTAACCCGCTCTTGTGCCTTTTCTGACACATAAGTTAATGGTTTTGGCTGTTAATTGAGGTTTTGACCTAAGTCTGCACCAGCAAACATTGATAATCATCACGAGGAAACTATGGAAGCACTAGCATTGAGCCACTCTTTTGTGGCTTATGAATCTCCAGAGTCAGAACTCCAACTCAAGTCCTTAGACGAGCTGGGCTTGAAAATTCCTAATTCTGCATGGGTAGGCATTGCAGGTATGGCAGTAGCCCTATCTGTTCTGAGCGTCCCTGGCGAAGCGCAGGCAAGTTGCCACTACTCCCGCTGCGGCCATAAAAGCCATCACAGCTACGCCGAAGTTGCAACCAACGGCGGCCGACTCAATATCCGCCACAAGCCCAATGGCTGTTCTCATGTCATCGGCAAGTTATACCACGGAGACAATGTGGCATTGACCGGTCGTTACAAAAACGGCTGGGCCCAACTCAAAGGCGGCGGCTGGGTGTCTGCGTCGTGGCTCGACTAATTCTTAACTAGAACATTTTATATTTCTAGAAAGAGTCTTAATCGTTACCAAGCCCGGCTTGGTAACGATTATTTTAAATAGGGGCCGCAAGTCTAAACTTTACCGCCGCCGATCAGATAAAGTAATGCCATCCGCACCGCCACGCCGCTGGTAACTTGCTGAGAAATCAGGCTAAACTGCGGATCGTCCATCAAATCCGAACTAATTTCCACGCCGCGGTTAACCGGGCCCGGGTGCAACACCTTCACATCCGGCTTGCAGAGTTTCAGTCGATCGCGCGTAATCCCGTACAAAGCATGATACTCTCGTAAACTCGGCAGCAAATGGTCGCTCATCCGTTCCTTTTGCAGCCGCAAAGTCATCACAAAATCAGCATCGGCCAAAGCAGGTTCAAGCTGCCAGTGCAAAAATAACTTGCCTTCGATACCATCGCCGCACTCAGCAAACAACAGCGGCAGCAAAGTCGGCGGCCCGGCCAAATGAACCTCTGCCCCAGAAGCCGTCAGACTCCAAATATTAGACCTAGCCACCCGCGAATGCAAGATATCCCCGACGACAGCAATTTTTTTGCCCGCTAAAAGTTCCAGCCGCGGACGTTCGGTATCTAACAGAGAACAGATAGTAAATAAATCTAGCAAACCTTGCGACGGGTGTTCGTGCTGACCGTCTCCAGCATTGAGAACGCTGACTCTGGAACCAGAGCGATCCATTTCCGAAGCAATTGTGCTGGGAACTCCGGCTTGTTCGTGGCGAATCACCATCAAATCTGTTCCCATCGCCAGATAAGTCTTAGCCGTATCCAGAATAGTTTCCCCCTTCGTCAGAGAAGAACTGCCGGGGGTAAAATTCAGCGTATCCGCCGACAGCCGCTTCGCCGCCAACTCAAAACTGTTGCGAGTCCGCGTAGAAGGTTCAAAAAACAAATTCGCGACCACTTGACCCTGCAGGGCCGGCACTTTCTTGGTGCGGCGGCCGAGCACCTCCCGAAAACTGGCGGCAGTTTGCAGCACAGTATCGTATTCGTCGGTGGTAAAATCAGCCAGAGTGAGAATGTGTCGCCTTGTCCAAGTCATACAATTTGAGATTTGAGAATATTCGATTTGAGATTTGCTGAATCAGGACGGACGATGGGTTTGGAACTTGCCTGTGCGCGCCATCCGACGACGATCGGCAGCCTAGAATGTTCGATCGACCATCAGCCGGATTCCGATCGACAGTATCCAACAATTTTTGACCACCTTTGCCGTCAGTCGAGTTATAATTATTTTATGCAGGTCAGACCTCACTCTCGCAGCTTTCGCCAGCGTCAACGCTGAAACAGGTGCGGTTTACTCGCCTTGAAGCAGAAATGCCGGCTGTAGCAGTCGCATAGCACTAATTGCAGTTTCTCGCTTTCTTGGGTACGAGTCAAAAACCAGCCGCTCGCAGTCCTTGCATCTGTTGCTATGTGGAAACAATCGAAGCGGCAAACCTCCCACCGCCGATCGACTGCACATAACGAGACGTTTTAAAGATCATTTATTCTTTGAAGTCGCTCTAGACTCTTCAGTCTTGCTTATAACCCCTTGTCAAAACGAACTGTGTTAAGATACAAGTTGAATATGTAGCTTCCCGACAAAAATCTACACGTATCTTGGCGAGACTGTTCTTGGCGAAACTGCGGTAAAAAGTGTGAGCTGGGAAGTGGTAATTACACAAGATTTAAACAATTCAAGAGGTATTATGAGCCAGCAGGTTATACAGCCGATGGTTAAGTTCCAGCGTCAGGTGCATTCTCTCGTCACGTCTGACATCATTAAGCCGACAGACAGCATTTGGAAAATTGCTCTGCTTTACGGCGACGAATGGCCTTACTGGAAACAGCAACTCCTAGAGTTTGATTTTTCTATGCAAGACCCCGTTAGCGAGTTGATAGCTGTAGAAGCTTGGGACGAGGAATAACAGAGGAGACTGAGGACTTCGGTGTCTGGGAGAAATGAAGATGCGATCGGCTTGCATTGTCTTTCATAAATTTTCCGTTGCTCACTTCTTCCCTCTTCCCTCTTCCTAGTGACTAATGACCAATGACTAATGACTTCTTGCTTCTGTTAAAGGCAAGCTGCTAAAGCTCGAGCTAATTGTTGAGCAGTTTGAAAGCGATCCCCAGGCTTAGCTGCTGTGGTTCGCAAAATGGTCTCCCGCAGCAACGGTGCGATCGTCGGAATACTTTCCAGCTTAAACCCGTAACCTCGAGCTATTTTCCCGTAAAACTTTTGAGGGCTTTGGGCTGTCAGCAAAAAAATCAAAGTAGGCCCAATAGCATACAAATCCGACTGAGGGAGAGGCTGTCCCCGGTCTTGTTCTGGTGCGGTGTAGCCTTCAACGCCGATGCGAGTGCCCGGAGGAGTGCCGATTTCTTTAACGGCGCCAAAATCCAGCACTGTAATGCCATTGTCGCGGTGCCGCACCAGCAAATTAGCAGGTTTAATATCCCGGTGGACGATCGGGGGTTTTTGAGAGTGAATGTAGTCCAAAATTTCACAGGTTTGGATCATCCACTCGATCGCCTGTTGGGGAGCAACAGGCCCGCGGTTGTAGATGCGTTTTTCTAAATCCTCGCCGTGGAGCATTTCCATCACCAAGTATTTTTTGCCTCCTTCCACAAAAAAGTCAAAAAACTGAGGAATTCCCGGATGGTGGAGGGCTTTGAGAGTTCTAGCTTCACGTTCAAACAGTTCTTGAGCTTTGACTATTTGAGCCATGTCAGCATTCATTTCCTTCAGGACTACCAGAGAAGCTGCGGGGGAACTTCCGGGTTTTTGAGCTTTCGCTTTTTCTCGATCCCAGGCTAAAGTCGTTGTCCCCATACCGCCTTGGCCCAAAGTTCGGAGCACTTGGTAGTGACGGATTGTGCGATCGACCTTAATCGGTTCGCCGCAGTGGATGCAGAACAAATTCCCCGGCGGGTTTCCCGCGTGGGTACACCTCGGGGCGGCGAGATTGAGGTTGGGGTTCGCCTCAATTTTGCCGCCGACTTCAATAGTAACAACTTGGAAATGCAGAGTAGGGCCGCCCCGCGCCAACTGGATCAGAGCACCGTCGGATATCCAACCCTGAGACATCAGAATACCGTTCACAAAAGTGCCATTTGTCCCGGAATTGACTAAGTACCATTGACTAGACGTGCCGCTTTTAACTCTTTGCAATTCCAAGTGCTCCCGCGACACTAGAGCATTGGGGATCACAACGTGATTTTCAGGAGAGCGGCCGATGCGTACAATGGACTCGCTCTCGAAACTCCACTGTTGCAGGGGGGTCTGTTTTTCTGGATCTAAAAGAGTCAGCAGCATTTTCGATTGATGTGGTTAATCTGCTAATAACTAGCAGGAATTGCCCCGCTTCTGGGTGGGTAATTGTTATGCCCGCGCCAACTGCAATAGCTGGCTATTGAACAAGGAAATAATAACTACAGCGGTTCTCAAGCGTGGTGAGGTATGCGGGCGATGCCTATGCCCTATGCCTAAGCCCCATGCCCTATGCCCTATGCGTACCTCATGGAGCGTGAGAAAGGCTATAGCTCTGTTGCACCGTTTAACCGTAAATTTACTAGACCTCTATCTGTTGCATTGTTAGCGAAATAGGTATTATTACAATGATTTCAGCCCTTAGCTTCATCAAATCTTTATTAAAGCACATTTTTTATTAAAAATTGCATAAAGATGCTATTGGTATCTCATTGTTAGAAAATAGTTTCCGTATTATTATTGATAAATAGATCTAGTTTTTTACCCAGGCATATCTACTTAATTATATCAAAATTAAGGACGGAATAACCATGACTAAAAATTGGCAAAAATTGGCTGTTGCTGCTGCTACTATTATGGTGGGATTGGAGGCGGTCGCCGTCAAATCAGCAGAGGCTGCATCAGTGAAATTAACTTTTTTTCAGGGTCTGGATACTCCTGTAGCTGTAGGCTCTTTCAGCTATGATGAATCGACTCCTTATGAAGCTATTTTTCCATCAAAAAGATTGGGAAAACCTGCTTTAGAAATTAAGGCTAGCGATAAATGGTTTGTCGTAAAGGACTTTGCGGTAAGTATATTCGGGCTGTCGTGGAATTTATCCAGGGCTACCGTTGGCGACAGGGCTAGAATGCTTTCACCTTTCTTGTGGGCACCGTTCGATCGATCTCAATTAAAAGTTGTTACGGCAAGTTTTTCCCCTTTCGGTTCCGAAGAACCCACTGTCGCACCGCCACAGTGGGCTTTTGGAAATATCCGAAAGCTTCCAAATCTGGCAATATTTGGGAATAGCGAGGGGCCAGGAAGCAGAATGATGTGGCTGCAAAATGGTAGTTTCCAATCAAACGGAAAGTACCTCAACAGCGGATATGTAATAGCAGAGGAAGTCAAGCCCGGCGGTGAAAACTCAGAGGCTGTTCCCGAACCTGCAACAATTGCAGGTTTAACTCTGGCGATCGTCGGCAAGGTCAGCTTTAAGAAAAAGTTTAAAGCACCCAAATTCTAAAATCGAAATGCGCCTACCTGTGCCCGAACGATAATTGCCGTGATATTGTCGTGACCGTTGCGTTTGTTGCCCAGTTCAATCAACTCGGCAACGCCCCGATCGAGATTAGCTTCGGGATTGAACAGGGGTTCGAGAGTGGTGGGCCAGTGAGTTTCCAACAAATCATTATCTGTCAGGCCGTCGGAGGCCAAAATCAATAAAGTATCTTCGCACAAGTCTAAAAACTGCACGTCAGGCTTGAGAAAACTACCGTCTCGCGGGCCGATGGCTTGAGTTAGTTGATAGGCGTCGGGACGGGAATAAGCAGTTTCCGGGTCAACCCCGCGCTTAATTTCGCGCTGGCCTACTTCGTGGTCTGAGGTGATTTTTTCTAGGGTCTGTCCCTTTCTGAGTCGGTAGAGGCGGCTGTCGCCGACGTGGGCTACGGCGAATTTGGTGTCTTGAACTAAGACTGCGACTAGAGTTGTACCCATGCGGGCGCTGCCGGAGCGGCCGTCCTTTTGATTAATTTCAAAGATGGCTTTGTTGGCTAGCAGGACTCCCTCGCGGATGGTGTCTGGGTGGGGCAGTTGATTTTCCCAACTGGTTTGAAAGAATTCTCTGAGGGTTTCAGCGGCTAATTGACTGGCTACTTCTCCGCTGTCGTGTCCGCCCATGCCGTCGCAGAGAATGTATAGCCCTTTGGTTTGAAAGATGCGACCGAAGGAGGTTTCGAGTTTGTTGAGCTGAGTCCAGATGCTGAAGAAGTCTTCGTTGTGGTCGCGGGTGCGGCCGACATCGGTGAGGCCTGCGTCTTCTAAGCTGTAAATCTGGACTGGCATGGGCTGGGTTAAGACTTCGCCCACAACGTCGGGGGGCGATTCGTCGGGGCTGCGGTAATGCTCGGGTTCGGGGGGTGAGGCTGGTGGAGGTGCGGGCTGGAGTTCGAGGGGAACGGTTTCTAGGCGCGATCGCAATTCTTCGATTGTGTTAATCTCGCCTCTGTACATTTGTTGCAGCAGTTCGAGCAAGGCGCCAAACTGAGTGCGATCGGACTGGTTAAATATCGCTTGCCACAGTTGCCCCAAATCTATTAGTTGCAGGTTTGAGCCTGCGGGTTCGGGATAGAGGTATTGCAGCCGCAAAGAGGCAAAGGAAAAGGAAGAGTCGGGGTTGACTCGCAAATTTGTCAGTTCCAACAAGCTTTGCCGACAGCGCCAAGGTTCTAGGGCGGCCCAGAGTTCGGTCATTTCGTGCAGCCAGTACACAATTTGCTGGGTGGAGGTTTCGGGTTGACTCCACCGTTCTACTAGCAGCGGCCATTGGGAGCAGTCTTCTAGCAGCAGCACTGCTTGTTGGTTGTCTGACCAGCTATCGTGAATGACGGGCAGGTTGTGAGAGAATTGCCACCGGAGTGCCAGATAAGGCTCAGCGATGCCTTGGCAAAGTTCTGCTAAGGCGAAATTAGTCGCATTTTCTCCCCTGTTGATGGCCGCAGTGTAGGGAGAGGTTCGTTTGGCGACGCTGGCAGAGTTGGCTGCTAGCATTGCTTTGAGGGGTGACATCTGCAAGGGCTGACAGTCCAATACTGTTACTGCTACTGTGTCTGAGGGTTTTCTCGGCGGCAGGGTTTCGAGGAGTTGGTAGCGCTGCTGGGTATCTAGATAAGCTCCTACTGGCTGAGAAGGGATTAAATATGCGGAATTGGGGACGGAGAATTCTGTTGATTCGGGGCTGTTGATTTTGGGCTGAGTTTGTGGTTGTGGTGGGGTTGTTGAATTGCTTTCAGATGGGGTTATTTCGCTCTCTGGTGCTGTTGTAGAGATTTTTTGGTCTGTTTGAAAGGATGTTGCTCCGATCGCCTCCGTGACGATTTCAGCGTCTATAATTTCTCTGCTGCTAAATTCCGCAGCACCGGGCTGCGGAGAAGTTGGTGCGGCTGCTGCTCTTGATGCGTCGGCGGTAATTTCTGTTTTAATGGCGTCTGTTATTGGTTCAGGGGAGTTTTGGGCCGATGCGGTTGCTGGGAAAATCTCTGGTTTTTGTGCAAATTCGGCTGGTTCGACTGCTGGAAAGTTCGATCGACCGCAGATAATCGCCCGCCACACTTGACCTGTTGCGACACCGCAATTTTGACATTCTTCGGCGCTAACAGGGACTTGGGTTCCGCATTGGTGGCAAGGTTTGTAAGTTAGGGAATTTCCGCATTGTTGACAAAACTTGTTTAGATTGGGATTTTCAAATTGGCAGCGGGGACAGAGGAGCATAGGGGTTTTAAATGGGAGATTGGCGATCGAGTTTGAGGGTGGAGGAGTTTTGGGTTTGGGGTGGTGAATTATTCGTGATGAGTTTTGGGCCTGACTCGCAACGGATAACTCCTATTGTCGTATACCTTATTTTATCGGGATGGATTCATAAGTAAGATATTTCTTAGAACTGAGATGTTGCACCCGTGTCAGGAATAGGGCAAGCAAGCTCCACAAAACATCTCTCGCTTGAGTGCCCCTCCGCCCTACCTGCGGCAATAGCGTGCTGGGCTCGCAATAAAAGTTATCTGATGAGTGGAACAGGCATCCGGTCTGTTTTTAATCATGGTGGCAGATATTCGGTTAGAAGAGATTTGCGGTAGAATCCTCTTTGAAAATGGTCTCTCGGGCGATCGACACAATGGTGGAAAAGGGTACTTCACAGAAATATTTCCGCCGGAATTGTTCTTCGGAGATTGCTGCTAGGAATTGTGCTGCAAAACGGGCGGCGATGGGGGAATTTGGCTCTGAGAGTTGGATGGATTCGCTATTTAATAAGGGTTTGGAGATTTTCTCTGCCATTTCTCTTGTTTCGGGTTGTCTGGCGATGTGGAAAGCTCGATCGCGATAATTGATTTTGAAACCGAGATATGTTAGGGTTTTGAACCCCAGTTGCAGCGATGTGTCGCTGATGCCGAGTTTTTGGCGCAGTTGCTGTCGGGTGACGGGTTTGTTGGTGCGGCTGAGGTATTTGGCGATGCCGATTAGCTGTTGGCAAATTTGCTGTGGGGGTACGGCTGAGGGTAATGTGTAGGCGATCGCCAGTTTTTGTTGGTTGTGCTGTGCTTGGCGAAACCAGATCCGCAGTTCGTCCCAGCTTGCGGGGCATTCTTTCAGGACGATCGGGTTTTCGCGATCGACCATTTCTAAATTATCAACTGACAATTCAGATACTAAGTTTGTGTTGGCTGCTAACAACTCTTCATCCTTATTTTTATTGCGCCAGTCTACAATCCAATCTATTTTAGTCGGGGAATTGCTTTGCCTATCTTCCGTGCGTTCGGTCACTGCTACGAGGCGCACTTCATACCGCGATTTGTAAGTATTAAAATCGAGTTCTACTGTGACATCGCAACGACCTTGAGGAACTTCATTCTGGTAGTGTCCCCACCAAATGCCGGGAAATCCCGTATTTTTAGATTCATCCGAAATTGTAAATTCTGTCTTGATATATTCTACTTTTTGTCCTTTTAAATCTTTGATTTTCTGATTCCATAGATTATCAAACCAGCAATTTTCAATCAGCAATTTTGGTGCAGGGTTGCCCATACCGCAGGGTTCGAGCAATTTTAGTTCTTGAAACAACTCTTTGCCTAATTCGGAGACAGTAATTTTTAGGTCGTTTTGAACCGGGGCGGCTGTTAAACTGTCTGTGCTGTATTGTTGTCGTAGTTGCTGATTTACCGCATCGGTAAATAAAGGGATATTTTCAATAGGGAGACTCAATCCTGCCGCGAAGGGATGACCGCCGAATCGGTCTAATAAATGTGCTTGGTCTTTGACTAATTTATAAAGGTCAATTTGATTGGCAGAACGAGCAGAACCGCGTGCAATTTTGGATTTTGTATTTGGAAATTTAGATTGAGAAAGTGTTGATGATTCTGGATCTAAAGAATCGATAAATTGTGTTTCAGGGGAACTTTCGCTAATTTCTTCGCTTCCTTCTGTGCTGAATAAAATCACGGGGCGACCGTATTCTTGGGCGATTTGTCCTGCTACTAATCCTAATACTCCTACGGGCCATTGAGGGTCGCTGAGAACAATGACGCTAGTGGTTGAGATGTCGAGTTTGGCTAATTTTTCGGCTGCATCTTTAGCAACATCTTTTTGTAAAGATTTGCGCCGGGAGTTGGCAATTTCGGTTAAATTTGCCAGTTCTTCGCAGCGTTTTTTGTCGCGGCTGGTGAGGAGTTCTACGCAGAAGCTGGCGTCTCCTTGAATGCGGCTGACGGCGTTGATTCGGGGGCCGAGGCCGAAGGAAATGTCGGTTGGACGATCGCCCGATCTTTTGCACAGTTCGAGCAATTTGGCAACTCCCGGCCGGGTGGGATTTGCAATTTGTTTTTGCAGTTGTTCTATTCCCAGTTGTGCTAGGTAGCGACAGTCTCCTGTAAGTTGGACTAAATCGGCAATTAAGCCGATCGCCACTAATTCCAATAAATCAGTAAGTGGTCGTTGCGGAATATCCGGCAATGTGTGATATAGTGCTTCGATTAATTTGTAAGCTACGGCGACGCCGGACAGGTTAAAGAGTTGGTGGTTGGGGGGAAAGTAGCGGGGATTGATAATTGCTGTCGCTGGCGGGCGATCGTCCGGTAATGTATGATGGTCGGTGATAATTGTATCAATATTTAAGCTAGTAGCGTATTCGATTTCGGCAATGTTTGTACTGCCGGTATCGCAGGTAATAATTAAGCTAATTCCAGATTTTGCTAATGCGTCTATTCCTGAAATATTCAGCCCGTGAGATTCGGTTAATCGGTTGGGAATATAATAAGTTAGTTGGTCATTTTGAACAAAAAACTCTCCCAGTCCATCCCACAAAACTGAGGTTGAGGTAATCCCATCAGCGTCGAAGTCTCCCCAAATTGCGACTTTTTCTGCGCTGTTTCGTGCTTGCTGGATTCTTTTTATCGCCCAGTTCATTTCTAGTCCGAATTCAAAGGGACTTGCTGGTTGGTAAAGTTGGGGATTTAAGAAACCGGGTATTTGTTCCGGGTTTTGAATTCCTCTATACCAGAGAAGTGTGGCGGCATAGTTTCCAGGGAGTTCTGGTGCGTGGTTTCTGACAGCTTGGATCAGCCAATCTGGGGGCTGGGATAGGGGTTGAGTTGGCAAATTTTGAAGTAGTTCTGTCATCCGATTTTATATTTTAAATTTTAGATTGCGACAACGAGTAGACCCGAAGAGTCCGACAGTCCGACAGGGGTTTAAACCCCTGTCTCATAGCGGAAGTCCTCTCAAGAGGACTAAAGTTAATATTTTTTTGGCTGTTTCAGAAACCGGGTTTCTGTCTTTGAGAGATATTGTGCTCAATTATATATAACTCCTGAGTCGTCTTTAGACGACTTTGGCTTTGAGGCGGGGGTTTGAAACGAACGACGGATTATCGATCGCAGTACAATATCTGAATTAAATAGACATTTCCTCGATGATAGCAAGATTTGGCAGCCAATTTGCGGGAGTTTCTGCGAGAAAATTTGGTGAAGAAACTCTGGTGTCTTGGGTGCGGTTACAACGAGTGGCGAATTGACAGGAATCGCAACGATTGGAACCAATTTCTACTTGGGGGAAGAATTCGCCGCCTTCGGTATAGCGCTGTCGCCAGTCTGTTAGCTGCTGCAAGAGGTTGGTTAAATCTTGTTTTGTGCGATCGTGTTCTGTTTGGCTGTAAGAAAATGTGAGTTTTTGCGGTGGTTCTTCTCCTCGCAATTGTACGAACCAGTATGTCATAGAAACTTGTTCGGGGGAATAGTCACTGCTTTCTACTAAGACATATAAGTAGAGCCGAGTCTGCCAACTTTCGGCTACCCATTTGGATTTTTGAGGGCGGGGATAGGTTTTCCAGTCGATAATTTGGGCGGCGTTTGGTTCGGCTATTAATAAGTCGTAGATAACGGTGAACAGGTAATCTTGGAAAATTAGGGTGCGGGGGTGTTCGGCTTGGCGAAAAATTTGGTCGCTATTTGCTGAATCGGCGAAAATTTCGGGCGCGGTGTTGATAAATGCTGCTACACAGCGTCCCATTTCTGGATCTTGTTGGATGATGAATTCAATGGGAAGTCCGAGTTCTCGCTGCTGCATCAAGAGGTGAAAGTGGCTTCCCCATGTGAGTTTTTCTTTGTGTTCTGGGGATGCGGTAGTAGCGAGTAGTTCTAGGTAGCTGTGTTGAAATTTGCGGGGGCATTCTTCGAGGATTTTGAGTTGGGTTTGGGAGATTCGGAACATTTTTTTGTGCGATTTTATATTTTAGATTTTTTATGATTGTAAGGGGTATCGATATTTTTTTAACCGCAGATGTCTGCAGATGGACGGAAATAAACGCAGATAAATTAGGGCGATCGCCCTTTTTTCCAAGTGCGATCGCACTTTCACATCGCTCCAACCCTAATTAATCTTCCCCTAACTCTGAAAACAATAATTCCAAGTCTCGATCGCCCCGCAGCACGCGAACAATATCAATCCCGTCCGCTCTGGGGTAGTAAAAAATCAAATAATCCCTAACAATAAATCCGCGCAAGTTGGGGGCTAAACTGTCATAGCGTTTGCCCATATTGGGAAATTAAGCGACAAGTTTACATTTTTGACGAATTGCATCAAAAAGCTCGCTGGCTGCACTGGAACTATTGCGAGCAATGTACTCGCAAATATCATTTAAATCTCGAACAGCTTCATCTGAAAATGTATAACTGTTCATGCCCCTGATTGTTCTATGCGATCGATTTTTTCTTGGATTCTGGCAAAGACAAGTTCTCCATCTGTCACTTGTCCCTTAGCAATTTGTGCACTTCCCACTGCTATTTTCTGGCGGAGTTCATCAATGCGTTGTTTCCGTTCTCTTAAAAGTGCGATCGCTTCTCCAATTAGTTCTTCAACGCTGCCATATTTTCCGCTTTGAATTTGCGATCGAATAAACTCTTCGTATTCTGGCTTTAAGACAATATTCATTGACCTGCTCCTTTAAATCACAGAAATGTTACTGCACGAGCGTGACATCTTTTGTTGATTAGCTTAGCATAAATATCAACATTGTCAGAGCTTTAAACAAGAATAGATTTCTTCTAAAAATGTGTAACTGTTTATGCCCCTGACGGTTCTATTCGATTGATAAATGGCGTAAAAATTTGGTAATGATTAAGATCGATCGCACTCGATCGCACATCACAAAATCACTCTTTTGTCAATACAAAAACACTTCCTTCATTCCCGCGCCCGATCCGCAAATCGCTATCCAAATAAGTAACATCCAGCCATCCCTGCTGTTCGCGAGCATCCAGCCCGAAATCAACAGCAGCGAACTTTTTTCCCGACTCAATATCATTGATAAACTTAACCGGAGATTCATAGTCAATCAATCGGCGCAATCCCAAAATTGATCGTTCAAATTTTACCTGCACCCGCCGTTCCGAAGTCGCTTCAAATTTCGCCGCCACGCTGACTATTCCTTCCAAATAAGGCAAGCCGTAAAGCTCGGCAATATTGTATATTTTGGATTCTTTGACGCGGATAGATTGATAAATTTGACCCAGTTTTAAGAGGGGGAAACCGTCAAGATTCAACAGGGCGCGGCTGGTGGTGTACAGCAACCGCCAATCGCCGTTTAAAAGCTCTGCGGCTTCGACAGGGCGAGGGGTGGGGTTGTAATCTTCCAATTGGGCGATCGCACTTAAAATCGCTTGTTTGTCGCTGGGAGTCGCCAGCAAACCGCGATTCTTACCAGCAATTATTTCTAAGAGTGCAGATTTTTTAAGCATAGTTTTTTTTGTTGACTGTTGACTGTTGACTGTTGACTGTTGACTGTTGACTGTTGACTGTT
>JAUBOH010000110.1:5545-17093 GCA_036700145.1 Microcoleus occultus BM001215366 | reverse complement strand
TCCAACAGCCACTCATTGAATTGCGATCGCCCTACCCTTTCCCCGATCGCCCGCCGCATCCGATAAATCGGCACTAAATCGTCTAAGTTATAATCCCGGTTCAAGCTGTCATACACATCGATCGCCACAGCCTTAAAATCGTCATAGGAGGCGATCGCCCCTACATCCCCCTTCCCTTCCTCAACAGCAACACTCGCCGCACCATCCTGATGCCGAATCCACTTCAACAAAGCATTTCCCAGCCGAGTACCAATTTGAGAACCATCAAACTCAAACAGAGAATCCTTACTTTTCAAGCCATCCGCTAAAACTTCTTTCCCCTTCGCGCTCAATTCCACCAGCGTCACCCGATTTACCAGCGAATACTCGATCGCCCCAGCTTCCTGCAACTCACCGAGCACTCCCAGATATCTCTGACTCGTCTCATTAGTACGCACAATCCGCTTAGTCAAATCCCCCTTTTTTACCATCATCTTCCCGCCGCCCAAATCCCACAAATTCAGCAGCACCCGAACTTTCGCCTTCGCATCCCACACCGCTTGCTCTTCGGGCGTCCTAGTTTGAGACATCGCAATTTCACTTTTTTCAGACATATCCATACCTTTAAATACTTGTTCTTAGTATCAAATTTTACCAGGAATCTTGCTGAAAAACATCTAAACTTTTCAGCAAAATCCCGCGCGAGGCTGTGCACAACATAATGCAAATTTCATTTAAAAATAATTGGGATTGACTAAGATGCGATCGTTTGATAAAATAGCGGATCGAACGAGCGATCGCACTTCAAAATATCCGCAGCAAATAAGATCGATCGCACTTTTCAATCAAAACAATCCGCAGAGAGATCCGGAACAGCTTAGCAACCTCAACAAATATAGCGCTCCCAACCTTAGTCAACCACCAGCAAACCAGCTTAACTGCGACTTTAGTTCAATGCTCGATTCTGCCTTTAGAAAGACGAATTCAACCTACACATCTTGTTACATTGCAATGGCAATCAAAACATTGAACAACACTTTACCCATGAAAACTATTCCCGACCAAATTTCAGACATCAAAGAAAAACTTCCCGATCTTACTCCTACCCCTCCCGGTTTAAAAGCCCAAGCATCCAGCCACGACCTCAAAGCCCGTTTAGATTGGGGCGAACCAGGACTCACAATCATCGACGCCCGCGATTTTGAAAGCTCCAACAAAAGCCGCATTACCGGCGCCCAACCGATGCCAATAGACGAATTAGTCGATCGAGCAAAAGCCAGCCTAGAACCCGTTCGCGACATCTACATCTACGGCGAAACCGACGCACAAACAGCCGAAGCCGCCAATCTTCTCCGCGCAGCAGGCTTTACAAAAGTAGCCGAACTAAAAGGCGGAATTCCTGCTTGGAAAGCCATCGACGGCCCCATCGACGGCGCAGCCGAACACGATACTCCCGGCCCCGACGCCTACAACGTTTTCTCTCGCTTGCAGCAACACGCCCAAGCCCAGAAAACCAACAAATAATCTCACAGAATACCTAGATACCCGACTTCTTGAAGAAGTCGGGTATCTAACAAAACAACTTGTTTGTAGTCAGGACTTCAGTCCTTAGCGAATAAAAGTTTTAAGAAAGGACTAAAGTCCTTACTACAAACTTAATTATGGGTAGATAACGGGATTTGATATTAACTATTTTTTTGCCCGTCCAAAAATGCTTTAACTTCCCTCAAAACCTGCCGATTCCCATCAAAAGTAATCTGCTTGACTGCATCCTCAAAAGAACTCCAAGCAGAATTCTGAACTTCCTCTACTTGCAACTGAACTTCCATTGAATTTACAAAAGCCAAAAAGTAAGTAACAGTCTTTTCAATTGATTCCCCTTCCTTCGCAGAGGAATAATGTTGCACAGAACTAGGCTTCCCTTCCTTAACAAAGGAATAACGTTCCACAAAACTAGGCTCCTCAAGCACTTCACAATCGCGGATGCCAGTTTCCTCCTCAAACTCCCGCTTCGCCGTTTCTAGCGCAGATTCCCCCGGATTCGCGTGACCTTTAGGAAACGCCCAATGTCCAGCTTGATGTTGAATCAACAAAAACAAACTATCAGTTTCAGTCGCAAAAACTGGCACAATGCCAAAAGCTTCATCTTTCATCTTTCTTCTCTTTCCTATTAACTATCGTGTTCTTAGAGTCCGCGAAGGCGGACTTCGTTTCTTCGTTTGTGTAGAAGCGAATTCCATTCGCCCGTAACTACAATTCCCACCCCAACCGAGTCGGCTGCTGATAAACCCGCTTCAAAGTATTAACATCCCTCGCTGAAATAGCCGGAGGGTTTCTCACCTGAGAAAAATAAAGCACATCAGTTTCCATCAAACTGTGACCCCAAATTCCCAAAGCGTGCCCCAACTCGTGCCGCGCCGTCGCCAGAACATACTTACCCACTTGATTCGGATTCAAATAAACCGAAAACCGATGAGATAACACAGTTTTATCGCCATCCCGACGGGTGTACAATTCATAGGTAGCCTCTCCAGAGCGCGATCGCAACAAGCCTTGACGCGAAGGCGGAGCCTGACGTAAAATTCTAATATCAGCAACCTCCGAATTATCCACCACTTCCAAAGGCAAATAAACCCCCCATTCCCGGACAACACCCAACACAGCCCCTACCCATTCTTCAGACTTATTAGCATCAGCGGGACGCTCAACATAAACCTGAATCGGAAACTTCGACCACAGCAAATGACCGACATTCGGTGGCTTAACCCGGTCAAAATAATCACCGCTATCGGTGGAATCTTGCCAATTAGCCAGCGTTGGCGGCAAAGGGTGAACCTGTGGAGGAGGCCAACTATTCGGGACAGGAGGAGGACTCGCAGCAGGAGTATTAACCTGAGTCAAAATTATCAGGCTAAAACAACATAAAGCCAATGAAAACACTGCCAGCGATCGCAATTTTATCGTAACTTTCCACAACCGCATTTTTGCAACCGCAGATAGACGCAAATAAACGCAGATCAACTTGATATTATCTGCGTTCACGTGCGGTTAAAAATCCCACTCTCATAACTTAGGAGTCAACCAACCAGCACTCAAAATTACAGTCAAACCCATAAAAACAATAGATAGACCCCAAGTAATCCGGTTCAGAGTTGTTTCTGCACTCTTGGCGCTGGTAAACAATTGAGCTTGTCCGCCAATCCCTCCAATGCCATCGCCTTTAGGACTGTGCAGCAACACAAAAACTACAAGTCCTAAAGCAGACAAAGACCAGATAATTTGTAAAACAGAAACAATATTCATAATTCTGGGTAATTGGTAATCGGTAATTAATCATCATATCAAATCTGGTCGATCGCGCACAATCTCCTGCAGGACGCGGTAGCACAATTTAGGTAGGGACACGGCACTGCCCATAGGTGTCAACTTAAGCCTGAAACCCTGATAAATGTCGCTTTTAGGCAAAGTCTAGATCCCCCTAAATCCCCCTTAAGAAGGGGGACTTTGAGAAGACTCCTGTCCCCCCCTTCGTAGGGGCGGTGCCAAGAGTGCCCGCCCTCTCGGCTAGGGGGGATCGAACCCTAATAGTCAAACAGCAGACTGGTACTACGTTTGACGTTAAGTTGACACTAATGGGCACTGCCGCGTCCCTATCTGTAGCCCAATTTCGCCCAGACTGTCTACAGTCGGACTCGCACCGGAGTGCGATTGGCGCGAACTTCAAAATCAGCCGCTGCAATCATAGAACGTCCCGTCATCTCCGGGGGCTGAGGCAACCTCAACAGCTCCAGAATCGTCGGCGCAATATCAGCCAAACAACCGTCCGCCCTCAGAGGAACATCCGTTCCGTGACTCGGAATCTTCAGACCTTCGCCTTCTACAAGAATAAACGGAACGGGGTTAGTAGTGTGAGCCGTCCAAGGATTCCCGTTCTCGTCGAACATCAACTCAGCATTTCCGTGGTCAGCAATAATAATTGCTGTTCCCCCAGCTTTGATAATGCCAGCCAACAGCCGCCCCAAACATTTATCCACAGTTTCGATCGCAATTATCGTCGCATCCATCATCCCCGTATGGCCAACCATATCCGGGTTAGCGTAGTTAATCACCACAAACGAATAAATGCCCTTCTCAATCGCCGCCAGCGCCCCATCCGTCACCAGGGCTGCGGACATTTCCGGCGCCTCATCGTAGGTAGCCACCATCGGACTCTGCACCATTTCCCGGTCTTCCCCAGCAAAAGGCTCTTCCAGACCCCCATTAAAAAAATAAGTCACATGAGCATACTTTTCAGTTTCCGCCGTCCGCAACTGACGTAAACCGTGCTTAGAAATCACCTCGCCCAGAATATTGTTCAAATTTTGCGGTTCAAAAGCTACCATTACCGACGACAACTTCGGGTCGTACTGAGTAAAACTCGCAAAGGCCAGGGGCTCAATTAACTGCCGTTCAAACCCATTAAAATTAGGAGCCACAAAAGCCTGAGTCAACTCTCTAGCCCTGTCCGGGCGAAAATTGAAGAAAATCATCCCATCCCCAGATGCCACCGCTCCGGGCGCAATCCGAGTCGGAATTGCAAACTCGTCGGTCACTCCGACCGCATAGGATGCCTGCAACACATCAACTGCCGATCGACCATCAGGCGCACCCTCACTCGTCATCACCTCATAGGCGCGCTGCACCCGATCCCAGCGCTTGTCCCTATCCATCGCGTAATAGCGACCGCTGATGGTAGCAATCCGACCGACTCCTACCTGTTCGATATAACTTTCAATCTTGCCTAGAGCTTCGACACCCTCTTTCGGAGTAGTATCGCGGCCGTCTGTAATCGCATGAATGCAAACCTCAGAAATTCCCTGTGCTTTTGCTAATTTCAGCAAACCCTGAATATGACTGAGATGGGAATGAACCCCGCCCTCGGAACAAAGACCCGTTAGGTGTAACTTGCCGTGACTGGCGCGGACTTTCTCGCAAAGCTGAACCAGCGCTGAATTGTTGAGCAAAGAACCGTCTTCGACAGCATCGGAGATCCGCACCAACTCTTGAGGAACCACGCGGCCCGCCCCCAGATTCAAGTGACCGACTTCCGAGTTGCCCATTTGCCCGTCTGGAAGCCCTACCGCCCGGCCTGATGTGTGAATCAAAGTTCTGGGATAAGCGGCCCAGAGACTGTCCATCACTGGTGTTTTCGCTTGTGCGATCGCATTTCCGTCTTTTTCTTCACGATAACCCCAGCCGTCTAAAATAATCAGCACTACAGGAGATACAGACGCTTGTGCCATGCGAATACCCTATTTACAATAATTAATTTCTCGATCGTCCTGACTTCCGAATTTTGCGAAACATCTTCCGCCAATCAGTTTACAGATTTTTTACGCTGCGACTGAACAACACCAAGCAAAGTTCCTTCAGCCACAGCATTTTGGGAACTAATTTCCACCTGCTTTGCTTCTTGTTCAATTCATTGCCTTGCCTTGAACGGTGAATCCACAGTCGGAGACTGTTACGGAGTTGACCAACACAGGTCGTGCTTTTGTAGCAGGATTTTCAGGAATAGGTCTATGGCTCTTTAAACGATCAAAATAGTACCACACTTAGCTGCGTTTTGCTACTGCCTCAAGAAAGAAATTTAAGAGCCTTGACTCGGCTGCGAATAACTTTATGGGAGTTGAGCAAAAATTGGTTTTTTTGAGGAGGCTCATTTCTGTCAGCGGACATAAAACTCTACAACATCTTTTTTGATTTTGACATCGTAATTGCCAAAGAAATCGTGACCGAGCAGACCAATTTCCATTTGTTTGGCGATCGCCACTTCGACATTTTTGATCAGAGCACCGCCGACACCCATCGACTGTACGCGCCCGATCGGGAACTCGACAACGCTACCGTCAGCGATCCCCGCTCTCGCGATGCCGACGGTTTTCACGGACAGTGCAGTAGCCATCCGCTGAGTAATCAAAGTGCCGCTCGCCCCGGTATCAACAATCATCTCAAAAGTTTTGTTGCCGTTAAAAACCACATCAATCACCGGCGTCCCGCCAGCGCGGCGCTTAATTTTAGCTTGAAAAACCTTTTGATTCCCAGATGGATTGGCCGGCTGACTTGCCGGCGGTTGAGCGCCCGGATTTGACGGGCCCCTGCGAAACTGAGAGTACACATTGCCGGTGTTCGCGATCGAGGCTGCTGTTAAAGTGCGATCGAGCTGCTGGGAACTCATATCGGACACCAGTGTCATCACCTTAGTTTCAGGCAGCTTGCTCAGGTGATGGTCTAGGTTTTGCGTCAATACACCCGGTTGCTTAGAAATTGTTGAGAATAGTGCCGGATCTGAATGAGAATGCACCGAGGGGCCCCCCACCAAACCAACTGTCGCCAAAACAACCGCAGAAACAATGCCCGATCGCCAAGTCCGCTTGAGAATCACTTTTGCCACCATAGGAATGCCTTTATTGATTCAATATGTCGAAGAACCACCGCCATTGATATCCTAACCTGCTCCCGAAAACCCAGCGCCCGCTCCAACATCAGATCATCAGGAAAACTTGGCAATTTTAAAGCGATCGCATACCATCAAACACAGGTAAACTTAAGGCGGCAAATGGCAGCAACTGCGCTGGCCATTTGGATCACTTAAAAGTCAGGCGTTTGGGGCGATCGGTAATGCGTAAACTTTTATATTTTGCAACTATAGGAATGCTGGCTTTCTCGATCGGGGGATGCGGCGGCGACGGGGGCGGCAACACGGCCAGTCCCACTCCTAGTCCTACTCTCAGTCCCGGTGCAACATCTGGGTCACCTGCTGCGGGCGCTCCCGGAACACCCGGCGCCGCGGCCAGTCCCACCCCAGCAGCTCAGACATTCCCCTCCCCCGTAGTAGCGGCCCAGCCCCCCGGCTTGATCCGACCGACCAACCCGGACGAACGTGCAAGACAAACTCAAGCAGACATCGATGCCAAAAAGACAGCACCTGGAGCGCCCTTAAACCAGACGGCAATTCCACAAACCCCCATCCCCGGCAAAGCAAACGACCCATTCTCAGTCCTTCCACCTCAACCGCTCAGAACAGATGGCGGGTCTGGGGGTAACGAAATCCCCAACCTGCCAGTCCGACAAGTGCCAAATCTGCCCAAGCTGCCAGACGAGAGAAACCCGCCTCAGTGGACGCCAGCACAGCGCCCAAGCGCACCGGGCGGCGGCCGGGTTGCCGAACTTCCCAAACCCCAAAGCCCGGCAGAGGTGTCCACTCTTCCCAACCTGCCGTTAACCTCTATACCCCCCCAATGGAGGCCGCCAATTTCAGCGCGTCCCCAAGCAGCCCCCGGACGCCCAAGTGCTAGGCCGGGACGCCCGGGACGCCCCGGCGGAGCAAGACCCGCAGGCTCCCCAGACATAGCAGGAGTTCCCGCATCTATACCCGGACTGCCCTCCCTACCGGGCATCCCAACAGGCACCACCGGACGGCAGCCAGCCGGCCCCGGACGGCAGCCAGCCGGCCCCGGACGGCAGCCAGCCGGCCCCGGAGCGAGACCCGCAGGCTCCCCAGACATAGCAGGAGTTCCTGCATCATCTATACCCGGAGTGCCCTCTATACCGGGCTTCCCAACAGGCACCACCGCAGCCCCGAACGCGACACCGGGACGCCCGAACGCGACACCGGGACGCCCGAGCGCGATCGCCGCTCGCCCCCCCAGCCCTCCGACAATTCCCAACATCGCCACCAGAGAACTGCCCGGTCTGCCCAAGCTGCCAGAATTAACGCCGCCGCCCTCCTGGCAAGACCCCAACCCGCCACCCCCCCCACCTGCTCCGGCACCACCACCCCCACCGCCTTCGACAGACAATGCCAAAGGAGTTGAAGTTAGTGGCGTAGTCAGAGTTGGTAATGACATACTGGTAATTGTGAAAGCACCTAACGAGCCAACAAGTCGATATATCAAAGTAGGACAGCGGATTGCCAGCGGGCAGGTGCTGATCAAACGAGTTGATTTCAAATCAGGAGCCGATCCTGTTGTGGTTTTAGAAGAAAACGGTGTAGAGGTGTCCAAAATTGTGGGAGAAAAATCTCCCCGAGTTGCCCAGAACCCAGTTTAATGAAAAATTTACCTCAATCCTTGCAACCAAAATTGAGAACAGTCATGCTTCGCTCAATTCAAAAACTCGGAATACTGATGTTGGTTAGTTCGGGGGTAGGATACCTCTCACTGGTAGCCAACACTCAGCCGTCATTGGCGGCGCCAGCATCAGACCAAAAGCGCCCTCCCGCTTGCGAAGGCTCTCCCCCCAACGGTCGAGTCAGGTGCAACTACGAGAATGGCGACAATTATGAAGGAAATTTCGTCAACGGCAGACCCCAGGGACAAGGAGTATACGTATACTCCAAGGGCGATCGCTATGAAGGACAATTTCGCAACGGCGTGCCCAACGGTCAAGGCGTATTCCTGTTCGCCAACGATGACCGCATGGTGGGAGAATTCCGCAACGGTCTGATCGTTAGGGGAGAAGCTATTTTTGGCAATGGCGACCGCTACAGGGGAACATTTGAAATTGTTCAACAAGTTGGCGGCGGGGCTGCTAGCAGTCAGCCGCACGGCCAAGGGCAATTTATCTTTGCTAGCGGCGATCGCTACGCCGGACAGTTTTTCGCAGGAAACCCGTTTGGTCGGGGAGTCTTCACCCGCGCTGACGGCACCCGCTGCGACGGTCAGTTTTTCAACGAAAAGCTAGACGGTAGAGGTAGTTGCAGTTTCCCAAACGGCATTCGCTACGAAGGCGAATTGCGGAAGGGACTGCCTCACGGTAGGGGAATAATTACAGATGCTAAAGGCAGACGGTTTTCGGGAGAGTTCCGCGCAGGCAAGCGCGTTCAACCGTGAATCTAGTTGCTCGCACTTAACATCTGACATTAGTGGAGGCGTTTTGAGATGACGACAAATGCTGCTTCTAGTTCTTGGCGCCCCAGCCAATTTCCTTTTGACTTTGCCCCGCAGCGGAATCAAGATGCTGACTTGTTGCGACAGCTCGATTTTGTGCCCGGCTTGAAGGAAGTCTTGACTTTGCGCCAAGTTCATGCTCTGGAACACGCTACGGTTTGGGTACTGGGCCAATCTGGCCCGGCGGCGACAGCAAGAGCCGATAATGAGTTATTGGGCGGGATGTCCACAGACCAAGGATTTTATCTTTACGGCCGCGTTAACATTGCACAGTTGCGTCACGCAGTGCAATCGGCTTTGCAGCGGATTGCGAGCGGAGAGTGGGATTTAGCTGTACATCCCCGCTGCGGCACGAATTTGTCGGTGGGAATGCTGCTGACTGCTGGACTTGCTGTCGGCATCAATTTAGCCCTGCCTCGGGGGCCGATTCTGCAACTTTTGGGTTTGGGTGCGGCGGCGGCGGCGGCGGCTCAGTTAGCTCCTGATGTGGGCTCTCTGGCTCAGCGGTACGTGACAACTGCTATTCCGTTTAATTTGAGTGTTGTTGATATTTCAGTAAGTCACGACTTCTGGGGACGAGAAGCTCATTTTGTTCGGGTGCGTTGGGTTGAATAGCCACAGCAGGAGGCGAGTGTCCGAGTGTCCGAGTGTCCGAGTTCTAGAGGGGGGGGAGTGGGAGATGGGGAGATGAGAAAAATCTTATTTCTTCTTTCTTTCTTCCTTCCTTCTTTTTTGATTATTTATTCTTACTTCTTCTTTCTTTCTGCGTTTAATTAGTGCTATTAAGTCAGGACAATCCCACTTCCTCCAACAAAATAATGTGCAAACTAGCGATCGACAAAACCGGTCTAGCAAGCCTACTGGCAGTCACCTTAGCCGTAGCAGGCAACAGCTTTTTACCTTTTACCCACAAGGGGATTTTTGCTGCCGCAATAGCCCAAACTAACGAACCAGAAAGAGCTCCTGACGGCAAGATAGTTCCCGTTAATGGCAAAGCCAATGTTAGATTAACTAATAAAACCAGCGATCGACTATTTTATGAAGTAGTTGGACAAACTAACCGCCGCAGTTTAGCGGAAAATTCAACAGTCGGGCTGCAAGCATTGACACTACCGGCCTCAATTTTATTTAGGCGACAAGATGGCGCATTATTGAAACCCAGTTTGAAATTTGTTGGCGAAGGAACAGTAGAGGTAAGATTAGACGAGACAAATGATTTAGGTTTGGATAAAAAATCTTTAAGCATTCGCAATGACGGCGCACTGTTTCTCAGATAAAAAACTGCCAAATTTAAAGAATTAACCGTCATTAAATATCTATCTGCGTTAATCTGCGTGCATCTGCGGTTAAAACGTCCGATCGCTCCGACAACTCGATCTCACCCATCATTACACCATCCGAGTTTCTATGTCAATCAAAAAGATTCTTTCCATAGCGTTGTTAATTTTCATCCCCATTTCCATCACCGCTGAGTATTTGCACTGGGGCTCCCTGACAGTTTTCATCACATCCGCTTTAGGCATTATACCTCTGGCGATTTGGTTGAGCACAGCAACAGAAGAAGTGGCGATCGTTACAGGCCCCTCCATAGGTGGCTTATTAAATGCACTATTCGGGAATGCTACGGAATTAATTATTGCCATAGTTGCCCTAAAAGCCGGCTTAATTGACATTGTGAAAGCCAGCATAACCGGCACAATTATCAGCAACTTGCTCTTAGTCATGGGATTTTCCATGCTGCTAGGAGGAATCCGTTACAAAGAACAAGAATTCAAGCCAATTATCGCGCGGGTGAACGGTTCCACAATGACTCTAGCAGTGATTGCAATTCTGCTGCCGACAATGGTAATTTACACATCCAATGGAGTCGAACCCGCAGCCATTGAGAATCTTTCTTTAATAACTGCGATCGTCCTAATTGCAGTTTACGCTCTAACTCTGCTATTTTCATTAAAAACTCACAGCTATCTTTACGAAGTCGGCTTACTAGAACTAGAGTCAGAAAATCCTCAAAATACCGATGAATCTACTGCACACAAACCGAATTTGTGGCTGTGGATAGGGGTGCTAGTGGCCTCAACAGTTGCCGTTGCTTTTGAATCAGAAATTTTCGTTAGCGTTGTCGAAGAAACTACCAAAGGATTGGGATTGACGCCGCTGTTTACAGGCGTAATTCTGTTGCCGATTGTTGGCGGCGCGGCCGAATACGTAACGGCGGTGGGAGTTGCGATGAAAAACAATATGGATTTGTCAGTTTCTGTGGCGATGGGTTCGAGTTTGCTAGTTGCTTTGCTGGTAGCGCCGGTGTTGGTGATTATCGGATTGGTGATTCATCAGCCGATGGATTTGAACTTCAATCCGTTTGAAGTAGTTGCAGTTGCGATCGCAGTTACAATCGCGAATCTAATTAGTCTCGATGGTCGATCGAACTGGCTCGAAGGAGTGCTGCTTTTAGCAACATATATCGTGTTAGCCGCAGCATTTTACTTTCATCCCATTACTTAAACTAGGTTGGTAGTCAGGACTTTAGTCCTAATAAAATAGATTGGTAGTCAGGACTTTAGTCTTTGCTGCTAATTGGCTAAAGAAAGGACTGAAGTCCTTACTACGAACCTTTGGAAGAAAGGACTGAAGTCCTT
>JAUBOH010000110.1:0-5445 GCA_036700145.1 Microcoleus occultus BM001215366 | reverse complement strand
GAAGTCCTTACTACGAACCTTTGGAAGAAAGGACTGAAGTCCTTACTACGAACCTGTAGGGTGCGTCAGTTCCCAGTTCTTGAATAATCAATGAAAACACGAGCTACTGACGCACCCTACTTTAACTATAACAAAAATTAGGCAGGAATTAGTACGGACAGCTACACTCTTGAACGGTAACACACTCTATTCTGCAACTTTTTCCTTTGCGTCTCCTCTCGCGACAATCAGCAGCATCCTGACATTGTGAGGTGACTTTGTTCTCACAAACTTGCTGGCGGGGAAAAGTACCTAAATTTTGTACAGAAACTTGAGCGGTAAGCGCACCCTGTTCTATAACTTGGTTATTTTCTTTGATTTCATAGGCAAATTTATTTTCGCCCTCTAAAACCGAAAAAGTTCTTGTTTTGTGACTGTTTGCTAATTTAAATCCAAAACTCTCGGAAAACTCACCTTTGTCATAACTTCTATCCGTGTAAGGATAGGGGTTAGTTTCCATGCCATCGGTCACATTTTTAATCAGCACTCTTTTGTTAGGGCCGGGGGGAGTCTTGCTGGAAACAAATCGAGCGCTTTGCGAATCAGGGGAGATGCCACTTCCGGGACACTGACCTACATATTCAACGCGCTTGAATTGAATCATGTTAATATTAAAACTGTTCTCGTTTTTTACCCGAAATTGTGCTTCGATAGTCTGCTGCTGGGCGCTGACTGTGAAAGCTGCTAGCGTCACAAAAATTGCACCAATCAAAATAGCTAATAATTTCTTTTGTCGCTGGCTCATAAAATATCTGGGGCGTTTCATCTTTTTATATCTCCAATGTGAAAAAAACGCATTTTATTTAAATGGAAGTTTAACTAGAAAGCCTATCTGTTGTCAAGATCGATAAAATAGGTTTGATCGTTCGGACTTTAGTCCTTCTTGCTTGGTCTCTCCACAAATGAATGAAGTATTATGGTGCGTCAGCTTGGAGTTTCTAGATGATTGATTAAATAACCATAGCTGATGCACCCTACTTTAAAAGTTTACTCGATCGCGCCACTTGTCTATAGTCTTGTTTCCTACTCCTGGCAATCTTTCGACATCCTCCCAAGACTCAAAAGGCTGCTTTTCCCGCGCTGCAATAATTTTCTCGGCTAACTTTGGGCCAATTCCTGGCAAAGTTTCTAATTCTTCCTGAGTTGCGCTATTCAAATTAATTAACTTTTTAGCGGCAACAATTTGCGCTTGAGGATTGCTAGATTTGGATGCTGCTTGTACTGATTCACACTCTTTTTGCTTAGCGTCAATTTTCTGTTTGATTCGGGCGGGAATTCCCAAGATTGCACCTTTGTAAAGCCGATCGAACTCCCGCTCAAAATGGGCTGCAACTACCGGACTGGCGATCGCCAACAGCACCTCATCATTCCCGTGATTTGCAGCCTCACTCCAGTTGTGAGAGCCTGTAATCACCGTATTTCGGTCTACAACGCCGAATTTATGGTGCAGGCGATCGCCCATTGGCAACATCGGCACTCCCACCGTAGTCAATGGCTGTTTCCAAGGGCGATTGTCAGCTTCCAACCGACAATGCTCAATCAAAGTCGCCCCCATCATATCTAAACCTTCACTGTAAGAGCGATAAATAAAATTTGAGTCAATTAAAGCCCTGACTGCAACTCCTCGCTGAGCCTCAATTTCCAGAGTATTTGCTAACCGCTGAGCCGAAAAAACAAACAGTGCTAAATTAACGGACTTTTTCGCAATACCCAAATTTTGATTTATCAAACTGTTAACGCTTTTGTCCCAAGGTAAAGTCTTGGAAGTCGGCGAAAATTGCACGGTCACAGTCGTATTACCTACTCTGACTTTTTGGACTGGGCGAAATGGCTTTTTAATCCCAAATTTACTATCGAGTTTACCTCCAGGCCCGTCGCCCCACATGATGTTAAATTCTTGAGTAAATAGTTGTGCTAATTGAGGATTATTGATTTTTAGCAAATTGTTAGCATTGCCGCGACTTGCTGGTGTTTTAAAATCACCGTGGATATCGCTTGTAGTAAAATTAGCCGAAGTTACAATTATGGTTTTTCCATCAATTACTACAAATTTGTGGTGCATCAAACCGCTGCCTTTTGAACCGTCAGCAGTATCGTCTATTATAGGAATACCCGCATTTTTGATAATTAGTAAAGCATCATTTTTATTGATTTCATCTGTACTCAATTTGCCATCTTTATTTGTATCAGCAAGTTGGACAAATTCCTGGTAGCGATCGCGCTCTCTTTCCGGTAATTTCGGCAACTCCGGGGCTTGATAATCGCTCCAAGGGCGACTATACATATGTTCTACGATCAATCTCACTTTGATACCCGATCGCTGGCGATCGCTCAAAACTCGCGCAATACCGGGCAACCGAAACTCCTGTACCGCTACATCTACGGTCGATTGAGCACTTGCGATCGCCTCCGCGACCAATTTTTCCAAATCATCTCCAGCCCTAGTTTGCTGGCGATAAGGCTCTGTATAACTCGAAGTGAGTGACTGATTGAAGTATACTTGCAACAACGGGTCTTGAGGCAACGGAATCAGACTGGGAGACAATTGAGGCTGCTCTTCCTCTTGTTGTCCGCAAAGCGCCAAACCGATTGTCAGCAGCAAAAGCCATAAAGTATAACAAAGTTTATTCACAAAAGTTTAAAATTTATTGAGGTTATTTATCGGCTCACTGTTCAAATATATTCGATAATGTCAAGTTAGAACCTATTAAATTTATGAAAGGGAATAGATTTTACGTCTTGTAAGACTGCCTCGATGCCGGCGGAAGCATCACTGGTAGGGTAGCAGCATTCAGGGGCGTGGATCAAACCCGATACTGCTGTTTTATGGCAAAAAGAAAAACACTTTTTTCGTGTGGTCACAAAGGATATGGTAAAGCGTGTCATCGCTGCACGCAAGAGTTTGTGGCGAATCAGCATTGCGTTCAACTGCTGGCAGAAAAACAAACCAAAAAACAGGAGAGGGAGGCATCATTTGCCAGAGATGCGATCGATCTCAGAGGTCTGCCAGATTATGTAGTTACTAAAGCCCGTGCAATCATAGCAGCTTTGGGCGAAAATAAGAATTACAGAGATTTTGGTGGCAAACGCCTGCGTCACAATCGTTTGATTATAAGTATTCCTGTAGGGCGACACTACAGAATGTTGTGCAAAGATTGTGGCACTTTCTTGATTCCCCACAAAGTTTTGTCCCACGAAGATTATAATGTTTGTAAACCGGGAAGTTAGTTGACAGTTGACCTGTGACAGTTGACCTGTGACAGTTGACAGTTATTACTGCATTTAGAATAAGTGCTTTACTCCTTCAGTAGTCATTAATTAGTTATTTAAAGCGATGCAAATTTATCTCGACTATAGCGCCACGACTCCGACACGCCCAGAAGCAATTGATGCGATGCAAAAAGCCCTGACTCAACAGTGGGGAAATCCTTCGAGTTTACACGAGTGGGGACAAAGGGCTGCTACAGCTTTAGAATTAGCCAGAATGCAGGTGGCTGGACTGATTAATGCGCTACCGGAATCGATAGTTTTTACTTCCGGCGGTACGGAAGCTGACAACTTGGCAATCATGGGAATTGCGCGTCTTTATCCGACACCACAGCACATGATTATCTCCAGCGTAGAGCATTCCGCAGTATCAGAAACCGCGCGACAACTTGAACAATCGGGATGGGAAGTGACGCGCTTACCGGTGGATAAATTTGGGCGAGTTCACCCTTGGGATTTGCAGCAGTCAGTGCGATCGAATACAGTGTTAATTTCGATCATTTACGGACAAAGCGAAGTTGGCACGCTGCAACCGATTGAAGCATTGGGACAAATTGCGCGCGATCGCAATATCCTGTTTCATACCGATGCAGTTCAAGTTGCCGGCAGACTGCCGATAGACGTGCAGAAACTGCCTGTAGACTTGGTTTCTCTGTCCAGCCACAAGCTATACGGGCCTCAAGGTGCAGGGGCGCTTTACGTGCGTCCTGGTGTCGAATTAGCGCCAATATTGACTGGTGGTGGGCAAGAATTGAAACTGCGTTCTGGGACGCAAGCAGTGCCGATAATTGTCGGTTTTGGGGTGGCGGCGGAATTGGCATCGCAGGAAATGGATGCGGAAACTGCGAGATTAATTGAATTGCGCGATCGGCTTTTTGACCGATTAGCCCACCTACGCAGTTTAGTCGAAACAGGCGATCGATATTGCCGACTCCCACACCATGTCAGTTTTTGCATTGTTTCTCCCGACGGCGACACAGTCCAAGTGACTGGCAAAACTTTAGTGCGACAGCTCAATTTAGCCGGAATTGGGATTAGTTCCGGTTCTGCTTGTAACAGCGGCAAACTGACTCCCAGCCCGATATTATTGGCAATGGGATATAGCAAAACTATGGCCGTTGGCGGAATTCGGTTGACTTTGGGACGGGAAACAACGGAAGCTGATATTGATTGGACTGCAAGTGCGATCGAGCAAATTTTGGATAGATTAATGCCAAAGGTAGCATTATCTAGGCGTTAGCAGGAAATTCTGCGGTTCCAATCCAAAGAAACCGGGTTTTTACGATTTTTATTGACTGTAATGAAGTATCTCCGAAAAACCCGGTTTCTGGCCACCCACGCACAACCAAAGAAACCGGGTTTTTTCCCATGTCTTCGCACTCTGACGAAATATCTTGCAAAAACCCGGTTTCTGGCCACTTTTACAGTAACAAAGGCTCAATTTTGGTTTGCACCTCCTCGATCGCATCTTCAGATACAGACTCAACGAATCGAACACCGCGAACCTTCCAGTCTAGACACTTGATTCGATCGGCAAGAATTACTCCCTGAACTTTCAATCCAGTTGGTAGACAAACTTCAAAATGATACCCTTTTTGTTGCTTTGTAATAGGCATAAATAAAGCTAAAGAGCTTTTCTCATTGTAAGCACGAGGCGACAGCACAAAAGCAGGTCTAAGTCCTTTTTGTTCGTGTCCCTTAGTTGGGTCAAAGTCTAAATAAACAATATCGCCTCGACTCGGAATGTAGGGATTTGATTGTGTCACCAAACTTCATTCCCCACAGCAACTCCACTATCAATCTCGGTATGAAGATTCTCTGGGGTAATCGCCTCAACTAACTCCTCAAGCGAATACCGCCGACGAGCGATCGGCTCGATAGTCAATTTACCATCTATCAACACAAGCTGCACTTCTGAACCTTCAGCTAAGTTAATCTCTTTAGCTAAATGCTGTGGAATCCGAACAGCAAGACTGTTTCCCCACTTTGCGATCGTCCCAACCATAGCCCAATCCTCCAGCTAGTGATATCACTCTGAGGACTTCACCCTTTTCTGGAGGATGTATATACAGAGTGTCTACAGTATAAAATGTTTTTCAGCCATTGGCGGCGGGAACCCAAAATTATCACTTACGTCAT
>JAUBOH010000109.1:2799-17099 GCA_036700145.1 Microcoleus occultus BM001215366 | reverse complement strand
ATTGGGGCAACCACGGGGGGATTGCCCCTACAAGAGAATGAAACAGCCCTGGGGGTTAGGGGGGATCTCCGGGGCCATAACAAGGAGGCTAAATATGTCTGATGAACAAGTAGAGCGCATCATCGTAACTGTTGACGACGAAAACTTACCGGTTATTGAATCTGTTGTCGCTGGCTTGCAATCGGCGGGAATGAATGTCGATCGAGTGATGCCTGTTACTGGCATCATTACAGGAGAAGTTTCTCGATCGAAGCTAGAAGGACTAAGGAGCGTACCGGGCGTCGCTGGTGTTGAGGTAGATAGCCAAATGCAGGCAATTTAAACTAATCATTTAGGGGTTAGTAAATCCAGTTTTGCCAGCCCCAAATAGCGCACACCTGCTGGTGTCACGTCGAACCGACAGGGCAAAATCTCTACACCTACATTCATAGCCTGTCTGAACAATTCTCCGTAAGTGCGATCGGCACTATCCCCAGGAGCAAAATCTGTACAATCCCCGCGATTAATAAAATACAGCATTACAGCCCTGGAACCCTGCCGCACCACCTCGATCAATTCCCTCAAATGTTTCTGTCCTCTTTCTGTGACTGTATCGGGAAATAGAGCCAAGTTCTCTTTTGCCCAAGTCGTATTTTTAACTTCTAAAAAAATCGGTTTAGTACCGCCAGTCAGCCAAAAATCAACTCTACTTTTTTTATCTGTGCCGTAAACAACCTCCGGCTGAATTAAACTGTAATTACCCAAATCTGGAAATAATCGCAACTCCAAAGCTAATTTAATAACTCGATTTGGCAAACCCGTATTAACTCCCACCCAAGTTGGCTCGGTGTCACACAGTTTAATCAATTCCCAAGTATAAGCTAGCTTGCGTTTGGGATTGTCACTGCGAGATACCAGCACGGGATTACCAGGAATATAAACACCAGTCATCGGCCCGGTATTCGGACAGTGTGCGGTGATGATTTCTCCTGTAGTTAGTTCGATTTCGGCGAAAAATCGCTTGTACCGCTTGATTAAAATGCCTGGTAATAAAGGCGGATATTTGTAAATTAATTCATTCATGGGGCATCAAGCATTAGTAGTAAATAGACATAATTATTGTAGGGGCGGGTTAACCAACAATACCTGCCAATAATTGACAATCTCAAAAACCCGCCCCCACCCAACCGTAAATCACTGTCAACTGGAGCGGGCGGACACGGGGGTACCGCCCCTACCAAATGTCAACTGTCAACTGTCAACTATTTATTTTCTTTTTTCAACTGATTTATCTCATCATTCAAAGGCTGATTTTGCTTGCCTTTCATCAACTGTTTCATTTGCGCCTTAAAAGCTTCTATCAATTCAGGACTAGCTTGAGTTTTTTGCCAAGAATCGCGGGCATTTAGCCGATCGCACCAAGCCTGCAATTTCGGATACTCGTCCAAAGACACGCCCAACTCGGGCAGCCACGGCACCGAAACTCCCGCTACAACATCCGCTAGCGAAATTCGATCGCCCTTGCCAAAAAAAGTGTTCTCGCCCAACAAACCCTCAAAAAACCGCAGTACAGTAGCTACTTGTTGCCGTGCCTTCTCCAACTTTTCCGGGTCTGTTTCGCCGCCGAAAGTCTGGCGTACCAAAGGACTCATCGCCGGCGTCAACTCGTTCACTGTGACCATTTGTACCGTGCGGGCGATCGTCCTTGCTTGCGCATCCTCCGGTAGCAGTGCCGGCGCGGGATATTTAGCTTCCAGATAATCAAGAATTGCCAGCGTTTCTATGACATGAAAATCGCCATCTCCTAAAACCGGAACGTGGTGAAAAGGACTAATTGCCAAAAAATCAGGTTGAAATTGATCGCCGTTTAATTTGAGCGACACTAACTCAAACTCAATCTCTTTTTCCAGCAAAGCAATCCAGACACGGCGAGAGTTAGTAGAAAGGGGATTATGATAAAGTTTCAGCACAGTCATTCGATTTTAGATTTAAGATTTTAGGATCATAGCATAAAAGGTTTGTAGTAAGGACTTTAGTCCTGCATTCTGTGTTTCATATCCTTTGCAGCTAAAGCATAACCACCATCAGCACCGTCTATAAAATGCACTTGTTGGCCGTTACGTTCAAACACCAAACAAGTCATCAACGCCCTGTTAGCAACGTGCAAACCGTAAACCAGCTTGCCTTCTCGGTAATTCTTTTCCAAGTACCCCGTCAATTTTTTTCGCTGGGACGCATTGCCCGAAATTACCATTCTCAACATATCATCAAATTTGCGGTAATCCGTAGCTGCGATCGCAATATCTTTATAAACTCCCCAATCTAAATCTTCTGTCTTAACTTTCAAATTCATTAGCAGCGAACCAAGCGCCGTCTCTAACTGTATTTTTGATAAATATACCTGGCGGTCTAACCAACTACAACCGCTCGCCCTAACTAGAGTTTCTTTAATCAAATTTGCGCTATTCAATGTCAATTTAAGATTTTGGCGGTCGATCGGATTTAAATAATCTTCCTTCCCGTAAATGTATTCGATTATTTTTAAAACTTTTCTATAAATTAGATGGCTCTGCTGACCGAATTCTTCTCGCACCATTACCAGCAGCGTTACTATTTCCCCGTACTTGCTGGGAATATCCTGCCACCGACACTCCAATCCCGAAAAATCGGCTGTTGGAGAAACGCGATTATTTTTATTTTTAAAAGTGTAAATGTTACCAGCAACCGGGTCTTTAATCAGTTCAGTAGCGCGAGTTAAGCCGCCGCCGCTAAAAACAGCTTGGCTGTAATTTTCCGAAACTTTAAACTTAGCTATTTTAACCGGAAAATTAGCTGCAACCACAACTTTAACCGGCACGGCTCCAACTCGCAAATCCATGTCAAATTCAGTCTTAGCCATTTGTTTAGTCGCCAGCAAAGCAATCTTAGCAGCGGGCAAAAGCGATGGACAAATTAACAGAGTAGCGCCATCCCCGCCAAACACAAACGGAATTTCTATTGGGCCGACTGCATTCAAAACAGCAACGATCGAACAAGCCCCCAATAAGTTAACTTCTTTGTAGCGTCCAGCTTCAATCGCTTTTGTAGAACCGCGAATATCTGTAACAAGAATGTACCAGTCATCCGGCACATCAACAAAGTTTTCGGGTTCAGTAATATCGCGAAAATTATCAACTAAAGGTAATTCGGAATAGAAGGTTTCTGAATTCATGCTATGATTTTCCCGATTCGCGATTAAAATAAGTGAAGCCTTTTAGCACTAGCGTTTGTAACTATTTGTGTCCCAATTACAGAAGCCCTCTCGTTCCCTAGCAGGCATTGCCGGCATTGTCGCAGTCGCCACTCTGATTAGCAAAGTCTTCGGGTTGGTGCGCCAAATTGCGATCGCCGCAGCCTTTGGAGTCGGTGTCGCCGTCGATGCCTACAACTACGCCTACGTCATCCCCGGTTTCTTATTTATTTTGCTCGGAGGCATTAACGGCCCATTTCACAGCGCCATAGTCAGCGTTTTAGCCCGCCGCGACAAAAAAGAAGCAGCGCCCTTAGTCGAGACTATCACTACTTTAGTTGGCGGTTTGCTGCTGTTGGTGACGATCGCTTTAATTATTTTCGCCGATCCGATGATCGATTTGGTAGCGCCTGGATTAAATAGAACAGCATCCGGTTTAGAAATCAAAGCGATCGCTGTCCAACAATTTCGGATTATGGCGCCGATGGCATTACTTTCGGGCTTGATCGGCATTGGTTTCGGCACTCTCAACGCCGCCGATATGTACTGGCTTCCTTCCATCAGCCCTTTATTTTCCAGCGTTGCACTTGTCGGCGGTTTGCTTTTATTAGCCATGCAACTCGGAGACAAAATAACTCAGCCAGAATCCGCACTAATTGGCGGCTTAGTGTTAGCTTGGGGAACTTTAGCGGGAGCAGTTTTGCAGTGGTTGGTGCAACTGACGGCGCAGTGGCGCGCGGGCTTGGGAAAATTGCGCTTGCGGTTTAATTTTAAACGGCCTGGAGTTCAAGAAGTAGTTAAGGTGATGGTTCCTGCTACTTTATCATCAGGAATGCTGCAAATAAATGTCTACACAGATTTGTTTTTCGCATCCTACATCCCTCAAGCTGCATCTGCGATGGGTTATGCGGGCTTGTTGATCATGACACCTTTAGGCATCATTTCTAATGTAATTTTAGTGCCATTTTTACCAATATTTTCTCGCCTCACAGAACCAAAAGACTGGCCGGAATTAAAAGATAGAATTCGTCAAGCTTTAATTTTAACTGCCCTGACAATGATGCCCTTGAGCGCTTTAATGGTGACACTGGCTACACCCATCGTGCGCGTTGTTTACGAACGCTATGCTTTTAATCAATCCGCTTCGCAGTTTGTCGCTCCCCTATTGATGGCTTACAGTATTGGAATGTTTGTGTATTTGGGCCGCGACGTTTTGGTACGGGTATTTTATGCTTTGGGAGATGGAGAAACGCCTTTTCGTGTCAGTATTATCAATATCTTTTTGAACGGACTTCTGGATTATTTATTAGTTGGAGCTTTTGGCGCACCCGGATTAGTTTTGGCGACGGTGGGAGTGAATCTTGTTTCGATGATTATGTTTTTATACTTATTAGATAAAAAGCTGGGCGGCTTGCCTTGGGGGGAGTGGAGTTTGCCCTTTCTGGGGTTAGCTTCTGGCAGTTCTCTAACTGCTTTCGCGGCCTTGGCTACTCTGCAAGGCTGTCAAAGAGTTTTGGGTACTGAAGGTTTGTTAATTCAATTAGTGCAGTTGACTGTGGCAAGTTTCGTAGGGTTGGGAGTTTTTGCCATTTTTGTCAGTCAGATGAAGTTGCCGGAAGTTGATATGTTTGTCGATCGCATTCGCGGCCGTTTTGGCAAGTAAATCGTTGAATCTAAGACCGGGATTACCACGATTAATTGTAGGGACACGGCACTGCCGTATCCTGATTTCGGGTAATATTAATTCCCATGCAACCGGAATTGATATAAATCGTTGAAGCTAAGACCGAAATTTTAAGTGAGAAGTCTCGATAGACAGACAAGACTTGGCGATTTGCGAGGTTTACAAAGCTAGTAACCCAACATTTCGTGAATGTTACCGTAGTCGTTAACGCTATACTCTATTTGCAGCATCAAACGCGGTTTCTCCGTCGGCCGACTTCCTTTATGAAAACAAAGAGGATTCTCTACAAAGCCAAAACCAGCTTTGCCGCAGACATTCACCACATTTTGGACACCGTAATATTCAACAATCTTTTCGTCGTTGATGTCTGCACAGCGCGTGCTCACAAGCTGGTGGAGAAACTTTTTGCCCTTGTGAGTTCCGCGAATGTAACTGTGCGCGCCGCTGGATAAATCAACATCGGTTAGGTAGAAGAAAAATTTTATGAACCGATAGTCGTCTAAGTCGTAGTGAAATACTTGAGCTGCTCGGCGCTGCTCGACATAGCTTCCTCCAACGGGAAAACTCCACGATATTTCACTTCCCATGTGTACTGGTTGAGTACCTAGAAATTTAGCTGCAATCGCTCGAATGCCGGGATCTTCGATCAATTTTTTGACTGTTGAAGATAGCTTGGTGTTGCTCATATAGCTGCAAACGCGGGAATTTTCAGGTAAGTCCACACCGACTTTTTCTGTTCCTTTGCAGCGCCAGGGACGCTTGGCATCTCTGTTAATGTAACCAACTGTAGAACTGGCAAAATTTAACAGTTCTTGAACTACATCTTCAGGTAGCTGGAGACCCTGATAGCAACTGTCAGTTTCGATGGTTGCTGCGATCGCCTCTACATCCAATTTCCCCAAAATTGAAGTTTCTTCAGGGTGAATTCCATCAGATTTAGTGGAACGCTTCAATAAGATTGTTGCCCAGTCGCGTACAATCTCGAAACGAGCCAATTTTTTCATCAAAAAAACTCGCGGATCTTGGATAAGACCTTGATAGCTTCTAAGGCAATAATTGGCAAGCTTGTACCAAATTTTTGCTGGATATTGAATCAGGGTTGTATTCATCGGTTGTAGTGTATTGTTTACAACATTTGTTCTTGTAGCTTGCACCTTTGATGGTTGAAGGTTTTCTTGTTTGCAAGAACATTAATACAAATCTGAAGCTTTACAAACGCTATTACCTTAACACAATTATTTTGCTTGTCAATCCCAAGCTCATCTTTTCAATAACTGTTTATTTTGTTTTGTTCGCAAAATAATTTGGGTTCAATTGAGTATAGTTACAGATGATTTTTTGCTGCGATTACTCGCTGATAGAACCAGAGTTCGATGTGTTGCTTTTATTTTAAGAATGTCAGGATTGGCGATCGCAATTTATATCAATTCCGGTTGCATCGCAATTAATATTACCCGAAATCAGGACACGGCTTTTGGAGTGTCCCTACGATTAATCTGGCGCGCCAGAAACGGCATCTTGAGTGTCCTCGCTTATCATTCCGGCGCTGCCGGAATTGATATTATTTGACATTCATCACCAAATCTCAAGAAATTGTAAACAGATACTAAAAAAGGCGGGCATTGCCCACCTTACCTACACACATTCGGCGCAAATTATGTTTACATCTTCCGCTGAAATTCCTCAAGCACATCCATCAAATGAACTTGAGACTGCATCGGAATCAAATCTGCCAGCGGCACTTCCCGCTTACCGCCGCCCAACTTAACTGCAATACCTTGCAAAACTCGTGCAACTCTGTCATCATCTAAATCGCCATCTTCCAGCATCGGATAAAGTTGTTCGGCAACAACAGTATGCAGGTGGGCGTCACGGAGATACAAATGCCACTTGGCAATATCAATGTAGACATTTTCGCCGATTTCAGCGGCTAAGGATTCGATCGCCAGCGTAGTATTAGGCATATAAAAAAAGCAGAACGTTATTTGTTATCAATCAAAAGAGTTAACAAATCGCCGACAAATGCCTTCAGCCCGAATCTTTGGTGAGGGGCGAATAATCGGCGATCGCGAAAATGTAAATCGCGTGGGCCAAAACTACTAGAGCCCACCAACCAGTTACCGACATTGCCCAAGGCCAGTCAGCCTTCTGCAAATTGTGAACAAACCACAAACCTGAATTAGAAGCCGAAAAAAGACCGACGTGGATCGCAAAATTCATGCGATCGTCTAAGCGGCGGTACTCTGGATCGTTGCGATCGGGTTTGCGGGGCCAACGAGGAGGCATAGTTTTTCACTTGATGTTAGTAGTTCTCTGCCTATTTTAATCATAAGTGCAGCTTTTTGAATTCTGCCTCCCTCTTTCGGCATGAAACTCACGCCTCTACATTTTCATAGTCTCCAGACTTGCCGCCGCTTTTGCTTACCAGGCGAATCGATTCAATGGCGATCGACTTTTCCAACCCTTTCGCCATATCGTACAGAGTCAGCGCCGCCACCGAAACCGCCGTCAGCGCCTCCATTTCCACCCCAGTTTCCGCCTTAATTTTCACCGTCGCCCGAATTTGATACCCCGGCAACTCAGCATCAGGAGTCACCTGCACCTCCACGCTACTCAGCGGTAGCGGGTGACACAGCGGAATCAAATTCGCCGTCTGTTTCGCCGCCATAATTCCAGCCAGCCTCGCAGTGCCCAACACATCACCCTTGGGCGCATTCCCCGCTTCGATCGCCGCAAACGTCTCCGGCAACATCCGCACCCGCGCAGCAGCCACAGCTTGCCGCGCTGTTACCACCTTCGCCGAAACGTCCACCATCTGGGCTTCCCCGCTGTTGTCGAGGTGAGTTAGCTGTGTGCGATCGGGCAATTTAGAAAAAGTTGGCGAAATGTCTTGCATTATTTTGATAATGGTGTTACTGTTAGATTCTGTGAGAAAAGAACTTAATCAATTTTAGATTAAATCTGAATGATTAAATTTGAACTCAACAGGGGCTTGTAGCTTAGTTGGATAGAGTGCATGGCTACGAACCATGAGGTCGGGGGTTCGAATCCCTCCAAGCCCATTTAAAATCAATAAATCCCCGTAGGGAAACGGCAATGCCGTTTCCCTACTCTTTGTGAACCTGGAATAAGAAATCAGGACACGGCAGTGCCGTTTCCCTACAATAAATCACGGTAGGGACACAGCACTGCTGTGTCCTCTATATCATTGTTTTAATGGGCGGGCAGGATGCCCACCCCACAACAAGAAAAATCACTCTTTGTGGAACAGGCATCTTGCCTGTTTTTCTGCGCCCACCCCACAACACGAAAAATCACTCTTTGTGGAACAGGCATCTTGCCTGTTTTTCTGCTAAATCACCGATTCAAAGCATAAACATCTTTGCCGCGCCCGATCGCAAATTTGATCGAATGAGACAAATCCTTGCTAGAAAGAGTCACAAAAATCAGCAAAGCCAAAGCAGCAAGTAAAGCAGCCAAACCAAACATATTTCTGTAGCCGACTTGTTCAGCAACAAAGCCCAAAGTCGGGCCCGCCAGCGCAATTCCCAAATCAAATCCGCCAATACAAAGCGAAAACAATCGGCCCCTTTCTTGAGGTTCGCACCTATCCGACATCAGCGTTACCATCATCGGCAAAACAGTACCGCCTGCGATACCTTCAACCAAAGCTGCGATTAAAAAAGCACCGCTGCTGCTAGCAAAATACAACAATAACATCGACGTGGCATAACAGATTAAACCGCCAGAAATAAACAAGCCGCGGCCGTATTTGTCCGAAGCCCGTCCCGTGACCAACCGCATCCCAAAACTGGCGATCGCCGCCGTAGAATAAAATAATCCTGGATTCAAATTAACCTTGGTTTCTTGGATAAACAAAGGCATAAAAGTGCTCAGAGTTCCGAATACCAAACCAACCAGCAATAATACTAAAGCCGGAATCCGCACTCTAGGATTCCAGAGCATTTGCCAGTATTTTTGAGTATTTTTGTGTTCAGATAGCGAGTCAGATTCTGTTGAGTCGGAAAACTTAGGTTCCGCAATTTTGGAGGTAAAAAATAGACCCATTGCTGCGAAAGCGGCCGACATCGCAAACAAAGGAGTATAACCAACCCAAGCTTGCACAAATCCGCCCATAGCCGGGCCAAATGCCAAACCGATCGGACTTACCAAACTCATGTAACCGATTAATTCGCCCCGCTTTTGGGGCGGCGAAAAATCTGTTACCAAGGCGCTGTAAGCTGTGGTAAAAGCGGCGATGCTAATGCCGTGAAAAGCGCGAAGCAGTAATAGTAACGGCACAGATGTAGCGAACACGTAGCCTATAGGGGCGATCGCAGCCACTGACACGCCTACAAGCAAAACTTGTTTTCGCCCCGTGCGATCGGCTATTTTACCCAACTGCGGCCTCGACAGCAAAAGCCCGATCGCAAATGCACCCATCACAAAGCCAATTTGCTGCTTTGTACCGCCCACAAATTGAACGTAAAGCGGCAAAGTTGGCAGCAGCGAAGCCAAACTCGACCAGAATAGCAGACCTGCGGTAAATAAAGTCAGCAAGCTGCGTTTGCGTTGAGGTTCGATGTCGCTAAAAATATTCAAGATGCGAATTCCCTTTAAATCTTCCGAGTCCACTCAAGCGTCTGTCGAGTGTCTATATCATTGTGTTACAATTTCTCAAGATTTGCCACCAAAAAAGTTGATATTCGACTCACAATCAATGGCGAACAGTCAACTGTCAACCGCGAACAGTCAACTGTCAACTGTCAACTGTCAACTGTCAACTGTCAACTGTCTGTTTTACCAATCAACCTCAGCCCTTTCCTCCGCCACCCGCTGATAAACCCACTCCGTTTCCATCCCCAACTTCGGCCAACTAAACCGGCGTTCCAAATCCTCATAAGCATTGTCAACCAACCACCGCGCGTAACCCGGATTTTTCAGAACTTCCAAAATCCCCCAAGCCAAAGAATCCCGATTATTTGCCTCAGTAACAACGCCAGTTTTAGTGTGCTGCACCACCTCTGAAAGTCCGCCCGCATTTGAAACTACCACTGGCACTCTTGCAGCAAAACTTTCTAAAGCTACAATCCCAAAAGGTTCGTAAAGACTGGGGAAAACCGCGCAGTCAGCCACTGTCTGAAATTTATCGAGATGTTCCTCAAACATGAAGCCTGTGAAATAACACTTATTCCAAATTCCTAAGTTCCAAGCCAAAAGTTTGAGATGGTCTGTATTGCCGCCCCCAACAATCACTATTTTGGCTTTTCCCCCCATTTCCCAAATTACTTTAGGTGCAGCATGGAGAAATACAGCAATGCCCTTTTCGTAGCTAATTCTTCCTACATAATAGACAATTTTCTCGTCGTCGGCTGCAAATCTACGGCGAAAATTCATCGCGTCAAATTCGTGCCAGCGCGGCTTTTTTTCCGATCTAATTCCGTTGTAAATTACCTCTATTTTGTTCCACGGAGTCGATAGTACCCGTTCGGCTTCGCGCCGCATATAATCGCTGCACACAATTACCCGCCAAGCGTTGTAAGCGAGGTCGTTTTCCTTGGCGTTAATGTAGCGCTGTCCGTCATTGTGGATGCCGTTGAAGCGCCCGTATTCGGTGGCGTGAATGGTGGCAATTAGCGGTACTTTAAAGGTATGCTTGAGGGCGATCGCCGCATCTCCCACCAACCAGTCGTGAGCGTGGATGATATCGAAGGGGCCTTCCTCCAGCATCAGTTTGCCGCCTTGGTGGCCCATGCTTTGATTCAGGTTTGCCACCCAGTGAAAAAAGTCCCTAGCGTGCCCCACCACCACCCGATGCACCTGTATTCCTTCCACCACTTCGTACATCGGCGCGTGGCCGAACTCTACTGTGATCAAGTGGATCTCGTGGCCCAGCTTCACCAATTCTGGATACAGTTCCGATACGTGGCGGGCGATACCGCCTACGATTCTGGGAGGAAACTCCCATGCCAGTACCAAAATTTTCATCTTTCTCCCCTCCAAAGAATTTATATATTTTAATGTTTATGATTAACAGATTTATTGTATAATACGCAGCCTCCAATGTTGGTCGATCGCAAATTTATGCCGCTGGGCTGACATTTGGCAGCAACAATAAGCTGTCGGGCATCTTGCATTGTATTTTTAGGGCGGGCGGGACGCCCAACCCTACTCCCCACAAGAATTCATCAAACTTGACTGTCCTTCGACCCAACGACGGAGTTGATCCGAAGAGCCCTTCGGCTTCGCGAGCGGATCAACTCCGTCGTTGGGCTCAGTGCGCCGCTTCGCTCAGGAACCGTCAGGAACCGTAAAATTTAGATGCGCCTACCCGCTTACCCTTGCTTCAAAATCGGCTCCAACTCGCGCCGAAAACGAGTCCAAGCAGCAACTGATGCAGAGTTAGAAACAACACCCCGGCGCATCAAAATCGCGCCGTCTTCAAACCCAATAATTCCGTACTCTCCAGAATTGGAAATGCGATCGATCGCAGGTACGATCGCCTGCAACTGTCCCCGTTCAGTGCGAAACGCCGACTGATACTGCTGCAACTGCCACATATCGGCAATGACATATTCCATCTTCACTGCCTCCCTCGCATCATTCCGCAATTCAAACATCGGAAACCTGAGAATTTCTCGGCGGCTTGACAAAATCGGCACAAGAGTATTCGTTGCAGCCACGCTAGCATCAGCAGGAATTTGAGCCAACAGCGGCCGGACTTGCAAAACGTGCTGCCACTGTCTGATGAGAGGAACCTGCACCCAAGGATCGATCGCATCAGGCAAAATCAAAGAAAAAGTCCGATTTGGATTAGACGTGAAGGTAAAAAATAGCGACAAGCAGATACAAAGCGCCCAAAAACCCCGAAACTTGGAAGACGAAGGGAAAGGCAAAACCGCAGAAGGAAAACGCAAACTTGTTTTTTCTCCGCTTTTAATTTTATCTTCTTCCTTTTGGCGATCGGCCCACCACAGAATCGCGCCATAAAATAGCCCTGGAACCACAGTCATCGCATAGCGAATATTAATCGCCAGCACCGACTCTCCTTTCGCTAAAAATAGCTTCAGCAGCGGAAATCCAGCGATCGTCCAAGACGCAGGCGCTACGGCAGGAACCAAAGCTAACGGCAACCACTGGCCAAGCAGGTACTTGATTTTACCAAAAAACGGCGTAAATAGTTCAGCCACCAACCGCCCCGGATTGCTAACCATGCCCCAAAGAATTTCCAGAGTCGAAGCTTCATCACCATCAGCATATTGACCAAAGCGTTCCATCATAAACCGCTGGGAGATATCAGCAGAAAACAAAGGCATAATCAGATTTGTCAAAAGAATCATGTAGCCAAAACTGAGAATGCACACAGCCAAGCCAGTCAGAGGATAGCGCCGACTCAAAATCAAGTAAACTCCCACCCCAAATAACACAACTCCCCCATCTTCTCGCACGGCCAAAATTAAAGTTGCCAGAATCCCAAACAGCCACCACCAGCGCTTCTCCATCGCCAGCAGCAAGCCAAACACATAAAGCGGAATTTGACAAACATCGTGAAAATTGCCCAAAGTCGGGCCAATGACCGCGTTCGCTGCGTAATAGCTCACCACAATTGTCGCCGACAGCCTTGGTTCGAGATAGTGTCTGGCGAGAGCATAGAGGACTAAGCCAGCCGCCGTAATTAAAGTCACCTGCAACACCGTCAAAGTGACGGGCGAGGGGAACAGCGAGTAAATTGGCAGCCACAGCATCAGCGCCGGGGTGAAGTGCTGGCCCAACCGGTAGTAAAATACTTCCGGGAGCTGATTTTGGTGAACGACATTAGTGGACAAAGCCGAAGACAGGGAACTCTCAAACAAGTGACCCCGAGTGCCGTTCCAAAAAAGTTGATTGAAAATGCCTTGGTCGTATGTAGCGTAAAAGCTGTAGTAGCGGTGCAGCGTCAGCAAAAGACACAGCACAAAAAAGGCGATCGCCACTTTCACCACCACCTGCAGCGACTCATCTTTCTTCCATCTCAAAAATGTCATGGGCCCGCCGTAATGAAATCATCGGACAATAGCATAAATCTAAAGCAAGTATTAAATTAAAGTAGAAGTGAAATAACTCGGCTCGCCAATGGTCAATTATTTTCACCCGATCGAAAAGCTCAACAGCGTCCATCCAACATCCAGCACCAGCGATACCGACTGTTCTCCCGAACTGCCGGCCAACTCTGCGCCGCTTTTACAGCTTTTGCTGTTCGTAGACAAGCGTTCCTCTTCCAGGGAACAGACCAGACAGATCCGCAAGTACCTCAAGGATTTGAAGGCAGAGTGCGACTTTGAGCTTCAAGTCATCGACGTAGGAGAACAGCCGGATTTAGCCGAACACTTTAAACTTGTAGCGACTCCCTCGCTGCTCAAAATTCATCCCGAGCCCAGGCAAACTCTCGCCGGCAGCAATTTGATCGCCCAACTCGAACACTGGTGGCCCCGCTGGCAGCGTTCTGTAGAAGAAGACGCACCAAAGCAGCAGTCGGTCTCTGCTCTGGCTGCTGCTTTGGCAGACCCAAAACCCATCTATTCCGTTGCTTGCGCCACCGAACTCGTGCAGCTTTCCGACGAAGTTTTTCGCCTCAAACAGGAAAAAGAACACCTGCAAGAGCAGTTGCAGTTGAAAGACCGGATTATTGCGATGTTAGCTCACGACTTGCGTAATCCTTTGACGGCGGCATCTTTGGCTTTGGAGACTTTGGAGTCGAGTCAGAAGGTGAAACAGGGGGAAAAGTCGCGTTTGACACCGAGTCTGGCGGCTCATTTGATGAAACAAGCCCGCCGCCAAATCCGCATTGTCGATCGCATGATTACAGATATCCTGGAAGCAGCCCGGGGTACAAACGCTCAACTCCACATTGAAGCAAAAAGAATCGAACTGGGGGCGATTTGTCAAGATGTAATCCTGCAATTTGAAGATAAATTTCAGGCGAAAAGTCTGAATTTGGAAACAGACATTCCCGCAGATTTGCCCTTGATTTATGCCGATCCCGATCGCATCAAACAAGTCATCGTCAACCTGCTTGACAACGCCAGCAAGTACACGCCAGAGCAAGGAACTGTTAATCTTTCTATTCTCCACCGCACAGCATACAAAGTTCAAGTCAGCATTTGCAACAGCGGCCCGGGAATTCCTGAAGAAGATTGCGCTAGCATTTTTGAAGACAGCTTTCGCTTGCAGCGAGATAAGTCAACAGACGGTTACGGGATTGGGCTGTCTCTGTGTCAAGGCATCATCCGCGCCCACTACGGTCAAATTTGGGTAGACTCTGTACCCGATCGAGGCAGTTGCTTTCACTTTACTCTGCCCATTCAAAAGTAATAATTAGTTGTTAGTTGTTAGTTGTGATTCATGCCCTATGCCCTATGCCCTATGCCC
>JAUBOH010000109.1:0-2699 GCA_036700145.1 Microcoleus occultus BM001215366 | reverse complement strand
ATGCCCTATGCCCTATGCCCTATGCCCCATTCCCAATGCCCTAAAGTTCAACTTGAACGCAGTGCAGCGATAATCTGTTCGTTTGCTTTGGGAAAAGTAAACTGGTCAATTTCGTCGAGTGTCACCCAGCGAATTTCATCGCATTCGATCGTTTGCGGTTCTCCGCTGACATGGCGACAGTGGTGGACGTAGAGCCTAACAGTAAATTTAGTGTAGTCGTGGTCAATGGTAATCAGGCGATCGCCAACTTCTACCACAATCCCCAACTCCTCCATGATTTCCCGTTTTATGCAAGCTTCGATCGTTTCCCCAGGCTCTATTTTACCCCCGGGAAACTCCCAGAAACCGCCGTGCAGTCCGTGTTGTCGGCGCTTGTCAATCAAAATTTGTTGTCGATCGTTCCAGATCGCAGCAACGCCGATAACTTTGTGGGCTACAGGAGAAAGAGACATACTAATTGGGAATTGGGAATTGGGAATTGGGAATTGGGAATTGGGAATTTATGAATAATATCAATAATTATTCAATTATTCAATTATTTAATCTAAAATCCAAAACCTTAAGCCCCCATCTTGCGAGGGGGGCTTGACATTTGCACAGCTTAAATGTTAAGAATCAACTAATCTTCCGAGCCGTGTCTCTCACTGGCTTGTATGGACTTTTCAAAAGTCATTCGCTGTTCGGCATTTTTGAGAAAATAACCGCTAATCATCGCCGAGGCGAGCAATCTACCCAAATGTTCGCGACTGGTAGTAACTGTCACCCCGAAGTGTTCCGAAGGCAAATTCCCCAAAAGTCCGACAATATTTCGCTCCATTACTTGAAACACTTCGTGAGAAGTCGGCTTAGACAACTGAGAAACAGTGTCGGGAGCCATTGACTGCACGTATTGCCATAATAGATTGGCATTTTCTCCATCTTCTTCAAAGAATTCTGGGGATTTATTAGATGAATTACTCACGAGTACCTCCGTTTCAGAGACAGCTTGTTATTTTAGATGCAAACGGTTAAATTAAATAACCATTATCCGATCGCTGCTGATATTTATTACCAAGTGATTACTAATGTAGCAGGACAGTCGCAGCAACCAAGTGGGCACAACCGAATTAAAGGCGGCGGTTTTTACGATTTTAGATGGGGATTGGCGATCGGGCATTTGGGCCCGATCGCCAAATCCCCATCTACCTAGCTGGCTAGATAATCGTTGATATCTTGCTTGCGCTTGCGGAGTTTGGTCAAAGCTTCCCGTTCTATTTGCCGCACCCGTTCCCGACTGATGTTGAGACGATCGCCTATTTTTGCCAAGGTTAAGGTTTGCCCGTCTTCTAAACCGAACCGCAAGGCGAGAACTTCTCGCTGTTGCTGAGTCAGTTCCGCCATCAGGTGGTCTAAGTCAGTCCGCAGGGAAGCTTGCAGGGCAAAATCTTCCGGGGTAGTACCCGTATCTTCCAACAAATCGCCCAACTCTGTATCTTGATTGTCTCCCACGCGCAAGTCCAGGGAAAGTGGCAGGCGCGCGCGATCGAGATATTCGCGAATTTGTTTGGGAGTCAAATCTAACTCTGAGGCCAACTCAGCAGCAGTAGCCGCGCGGCCTAGCTGTTGAGCTAGCAGGCGCTGAGCTTTTTTAATTTTGTTGAGCTTTTCGGTAATGTGGATCGGCAAGCGGATGGTGCGACCTTTTTCGGCGATCGCCCGAGTAATTGCCTGACGAATCCACCAATAAGCATAAGTTGAAAATCTGTAGCCCTTAGTCGGGTCAAATTTTTCTACTCCCCGCTGCATCCCGATCGTGCCTTCCTGAATTAGATCGAGCAAATCTACGTTGCGCTTGATGTATTTCTTGGCAACAGACACTACCAGGCGGAGATTGGCTTCCACCATTTGGCGCTTTGCTCTTTCCCCGTGCTCGATCGTCCGCTGCAACTGTGCCTCAGACAGCCCGACTGTCTGTGCCCATTCAGCCGCCGTCGGGTCGCGGCCTAACTCTTCGGCTAAAATATTTTTCTCCTGATGCAGTGCGGTTGAGCGCTGTACCTGTTTCCCGTAGAGTATTTCTTGCTCATGGGTCAACAGGGGAACGCGACCGATTTCCCGCAAGTAAGCGCGAACAGAATCTGTATCTGAGGACTTAAGAGTTTTCATGAGCTTTTCCCGCTGAGTGTCTGTGCGCCTCTAAAGGTTTGTGGTAGTCGCAAACCCCTAGCTTTAGGTGGGGAAAGTGGGCGGGGACTTGCGCTTTCCTTTCATTTAAAGAGGCTTCGTTTATGGTAACTAGCTGCTACTCCCAGTCAGCACCGTCTCAGGTTAGGTTTTGGTTGGGGGGTGCACGATGCTACGTTATGTTAAGAATTTTAACATTTGTGAGAGCAGTTGGCTACACTTCTTCATATTTATTTCACGGAAGTCTGCACAGCACTGTCTGAGAGTACCCGTAAACGGGCTTCAGAGTTGCATCATGTTAAACAGAATCGGACAAATCTCAGAGGGGGAGAGGGGGAGAGAGAGGGAGAGAGAGAGGGAGAGGGGGAGACGCTACCAGATGGTTTTCCACAACGCAATTAAAAAATACAATTTAACTACTTGACAGCTTGTCAATACTCTGGTTTTGAAGTTACAGATATTGATGAACTCGCCCCACAAATAATGACTAATGACCAATGACTAATGACCAATGACTAATGACTAATGACTAATGA
>JAUBOH010000108.1:4351-17111 GCA_036700145.1 Microcoleus occultus BM001215366 | reverse complement strand
GATGCCGTGTCCCTACAATTGATCGTGGTAGGGACACGGCATCTTGAGTGTCCTCTACTCTATATCGTTCCGGTGCTTATTCTATCTTAAATTTCCCAACTGCTCTCCCTTCTCCAACCTGTCCAGAAAATCCTCAGCAACCTGACACCATTTCTGTCTGATTTCTGCATCTTCTGGCTTTTCTGTCAAGCTACGACCTTGTAATTCAGGATATTTATTGTAAAACAATTCATCTACTTTCTGATAAAATATATCCCGATCGAGATTAAGATTTTTGCGGCGCTTGCCAATCTTTTCTTGACGAGCGATTTCTGCATCTAAAGACGGGTTTGGAAGTGGCTGGAGTTCGGGGAACTTTGGCAAATCAGGTAACTTTGGGAGAGTTAAACCAGATTTGACTGCACTAAAAGCTAATATTCCCGGCAATAAAACCACACTCAAACTCGCTACTACTTTCCAAGGAATTAACTTAAAAATATTGTTGTTTTTAACAATTTGAGGGTTTTGCTTAACAGGAGTATGATTGCTAGTAGCAGTTTGAGTGCTGTGTTTGAAGGGGCGTCCGACAAAGTTCATCGTCACCATTTGGGAAATCATACTCCTAATTTGGGATAATTTTGGGTCTTTGAGTGCTTCGCGGACTTCTTTTGCGGACTGGTAGCGATCGCCCGCCTGGTCTGCTAACATCCGATCCAACACAGTACCGAGATTTTGACTGACTTGGACGTGCGATCGCCAATCCCAACTTTTACCGTTAACATCGTACAATTTCTGAGGCTTTTTGCCTGTCAGCAAAACTAAAGCGGTGACAGCCAAAGCATACAAATCGCTAGCCGGAGACACTTTACCCTGCCGCATTTGTTCCATTGGTGAATATCCCTGTTTGCCGATCGCCGTATCCGATTGTCCGTTAAACTGAAGTACCGCATTTGCTGCGATTTGTTTGACAGAACCAAAATCAATTAAAAATGGCAGTTTGTCAGCATCATGCTGAATAATATTATCTGGGGAAATATCGCGGTGAATTAAATTTTTCGAGTGGATGTATTCTAAAATCGGTAAAAGCTGAAATAGCAGTTGAGTAACTTCGGCTTCGCTAAAATTTTTACCTTGTTGCTGGCGCGAGATTAGTATTTCTTCGTAAGTTTGACCTTTAATATAATCTTGCACTAAAAATAAAGATTGATTCCCGTTGATATCGGTGCGTAGAAGTTCTCGAAAGCGGGGAATTTGCGGGTGTTGAAGGCTGTAAAGCATACTCGATTCGCGATCGAACAATTCGGCCGCTTTCGGGCTGTGAACCACCGGAGAAAACTCTTTGAGCACGCAATGCTCGTTGTAGCGGTTGATATCCTCTGCGAGATAAGTGCGCCCGAAGCCGCCGCGGCCTAATTCGCGGATGATGCGGTAGCGTTTTTCGAGAGTGGAACCTGGGGTGAGGAGGGAGGAGTTAGACATAAACCACGGCAAATTGTTCGATTTGGGGAGTCGCCGAGCACAGTATAGCTTATTGTAGCTAAGTTTGTTTGAATGCGAGGGCGATCGCTTTTTTTTGGGATGGATGAAGGAGAAGAGACACTTTGGTTAAGATTCAGTATCTACAGGCGATTGGGTGGGTTTTACCAGTCCTTTATGTCGGCAACAAACAATAATATAACAGCGCACTCTTAAAACCATCCCAAATGCGATCGCGCTTATTCACCTGCTTTTTCTGCTAACTTATGATCTTTGAAAGCTTCTAACAGCTTTCTATTTTAAAATTTACGTACAATTCGATTTCGATCGCCCTCCGGCCTTCATGGAAAAAGAAAAAGTGCAGAGAATTCAAGGGTAGAGAAGAGTTCTCGCGGGAAGACTAAAGCACATAACCGAAAACCGGAGACTACGCAGAAACCAGAGCAACACGAAAACCGCAGCCTGGTAAGTCCGCCTCCACGCCGAGACGCTTGGCACTGCGGCATTCATCCAAATAAAAGGACCAGTTGCCACCACGCGCCACCCGCACCTGATTTGTGCCAGTTTCCCAGCCAGTTTCCCAGAAACTGCCGTCAGTTGGTGCGCCCTGATAGTTTTCGTACCACCTATCGCTGCACAACTCGTTAATATTGCCGTGCATATCGTACAGCCCAAAGGCATTGGGGGGAAAACTCCCGACAGCAGTTGTTCGTCCGAATGTACCCGGCCTGGTTTTGCCTGAGTCTTCGGGCAATCGTAGCTCACAATTGGCTAAAGCGGAGTTCCTTTCCCCAAAACGGAATAGGGTTCCAAAATGGAATGGGGTTGTTGTACCACCACGACAGGCGTATTCCCATTCTGCTTCACTCAGGAGGCGATATTTTTTCTTGGTTTGTTGGGAAAGTTTTCCACAGAATTCAACAGCATCATACCAGGATACACCTTCAACAGGAAGTTGTTTACCTTTGAAACGTGATGGGTTGTTTCCCATCACTGCTTGCCACTGTGCTTGAGTGATCGGGTATTTTCCGGCATAAAAAGCGGGTACTTTTACTTGATGCTGCGGACTTTCCTCATCACTTCTATATTTATCTGTTTCTGACGAACCCATCATAAAAGTGCCACCGGGAATATATACCATTTCCAGCACAACAGAGTTCCCTAAGTCTTCTGGGAAAAAGTGAGCATAATGATGGTGGCGATTGTTTTCTTTTCCTTCAGCATCAACTGTTATGACATCAAAGTCAAAAGTCGGCAAATAGTGGTGGAACTGCCCTTTTATATTTAGTTGATTTTTACGCTTCAGTAGCGAATAGGCCGCAAATTTCACCGCCATTGATTCATCTTGCAGTGCCCCAATTATTAAATCTAAACCTGCGTCCCCATATTTGAGCGCTTCAGACAATGCAGCAATTTTCACCTCAACAATGGGAGAAGCTAAGCGACTTTTAACGCCGGGAACCCCGCCTAACACGGCCGCAGCCATTGGCACTTGAGATTCACCGCCAAGGACAGCATCGTATTCTCTGGGTTGATTTTGATTTTCTGTCATGATCGAGACTTAGGTAAGTGTCACACTTCAATCGAGTTGTATGGTGCGTCAGACGCAGTTCTAGGGTGATTATCCAGGGCATCGAATTCTGACGCACCATACTAATTATACCAGTTGCGTAAATCTTGTATTACAAATCTCGATGAGTAAACTCCTTAGCATCTTTCCCTACATAACTCGCAGCAACATGACCATCTCCAACAACTCTATACTTATAGGTAATCAACCCCTCTAAACCAACAGGCCCGCGAGGCGGCATTTGCTGCGTGCTAATCCCCACTTCTGCACCGAAACCGTAGCGGAAACCATCGGCAAATCGAGTCGAACAATTGTGATAAACTCCGGCCGCATCGACTCCATTTAAAAATGTTTCGGCGGTTTCGCTATCTTCGGTAACAATGACATCTGTATGTCGGGAACCGTAAGTATTGATGTGATTAATTGCCTCTTCCACAGAATCTACTATTTTGATTGACAAAATTAAATCGCTGTATTCTGTAGACCAATCCGCTTCAGTTGCTTCGGCAATATTTTCTAGGATGGCGCGAGTTTTTTCGTCTCCCCGCAATTCGACTTTTTTCTGCTGCAAAGCTGCGGCGACAGTGGGCAGGAATTTGGGGGCGATCGCACTGTGAACCAACAAAGTTTCAATGGCATTGCAGGCGGCTGGATACTGAGTTTTGGCATCGACGGCAATCTCTACTGCTTTATCAATATCGGCGGCTTTGTCTGCATACAAATGACAAATTCCGTCGGCGTGTCCCAAGACTGGAATTCGGGTATTGTCCTGCACAAATTTGACAAAAGAGTTGGAACCTCTGGGAATAATCAAATCTATATATTCATCCATTTTTAGTAGTTCGATGGTTTCTTCCCGCGTGGTTAGTAACTGCACAACTTCGGGATTCACTGCGGTTTTTGCTAATGCTTGTTGAATTACTTTTGTCAAGATTTCGCAGGAACGGACTGCTTCTTTGCCGCCTTTGAGAATGACGCCATTGCCAGATTTGATTGCCAAGGATACTATCTGAATTAAAGCTTCTGGGCGCGCTTCAAAAATAATGCCTAAAACGCCCAAAGGACAGGTGATGCGCTTCAGAATTAATCCTGTATCCAATTCACGGTGAATTTGCACGGAACCTACGGGCTCTGGGAGTTTGGCAACGTCGCGCACACCGGCGATCGCACTTTTCAACTTTACTTCATCCAACTTCAGGCGATCGTACAAAGGTTTGGCAATTCCATCAATCTCAGCAGCCGCGCGATCGGCCACATTCGCCGCCACAATGGACGGCGCAGCAACTTCTAAAGCTTTAGCAATAGTTTCAATAGCTTGATTTTTGGCTTCTGCGGACAAAACGGCTAATTTTCGAGCAGCTTGGCGGGTTATTTGGGCAATTTCCAGAATTGACATAACAGCAACTTGTGAAAAATTTATTATATAGCCTTTCTCAGGTAAGTAAGGTGCGTCGCTCTCTCATAATCTGCAAGTTCCATTAAACACGAGCGACGACGCACCCTACTGATTATCTTAATAATTCGTCAGCAAATTCTATATTTTTGTTGAGAATCGGTACAACAATCCCAATTGACAGGCTAAAACAGTAATGTACATACCAAGTCAGACGTAGCTTCCTATTTGTCAATAACTTTGGGAGATTATTATGTCATCTCAAGCTCCTTTACACAAGGCGGGGCGATCGCCCACAGCCGACCTTAAACTGATCCAGAAAATTGGGGGAAATCTCGTTTTAGCCTCCGGCGTTACCATTATCATGCTATTTGGTATGGTGTTAGCGCTATTCTTAGCCTCAGTTTTCGTTTTGGCCCGATTGGTAATTTTATGTTCGGGATGAAACGGGTAAAAAGTTTGATTGGAATGGAGGTTAATGCTTTGGGTTGGTTCCGTCGCGGTGTTGCGCCTTGGATGGATTTAATTGAACTAAATAGTGATACTGGCACAAAGGTTAGCAGTTTTCACCGTTTCTGGTCATTTCTGTTGGGTATCAGTTCGATCGCCCTTGGTGTTGCCGCGCTAGTTGTGTCATTCTAATCGAATTTAAGGACTTGAATTTCTTACTACAAATTAGTTGGTAGTGAGAACTTCAGTCCTCTCCGGTTTAATGACTTGAAGTTCTTGTTATAAAACAGATTTTGCCAGAAATATTATTTGTTTTTGACCGCCTTTTGTTAATTAAGTTAATATGATAAATCCGATCCTCAAAATTGCGACAAGCAGCCTGTTGTTTGCGGCGCTGACATTAGCATTCAGCAACCAGCCGATCCAAAACAGTCTGCGGGCGATCGCCAATCCCAACTCCCCCCTAGCAAAGCTGATGGTAGAATGGAAAAGGTCGATCGCCCAAAATAGCAATAGCCAGGACAAAAACACCGTGCAAACTATTCTCGATTCCAGTGCCAAATTAGAAAAAATAGCAGGCGATTTCCAATTTATAGAAGGGCCGATTTGGCATCCCGATGGCTTTTTGCTGTTCAGCGATATTCCCGCCAATACAATCTATAAATTCGCATCAAATCAGCAAGTTGAGATATTTCGCCGCCCTTCGGGAAAAGCCAACGGAAATACTTTAGACAAAGCAGGCCGCTTAATTACTGCCGAACACGAAAATCGCCGCGTATCCCGCACTGAAAAAGACGGTAAAGTTATCACATTGGCGGATAGATACGAGGGGAAGCGACTCAACAGTCCGAATGATTTGGTTGTTAAATCCGACGGCAGCATTTATTTCACCGATCCCCGATACGGTGTTAGTAAAGAGCAGGAAGAATTGGGTTTTTACGGGGTTTATCGGTTGACACAGGACGGCAAATTAACTTTACTCGTTAAGGATATTGTATTGCCAAACGGCATTGCCTTTTCGCCGAATGAGCAAAAACTTTATGTCAACAATTCTGAGGCAGGATATATCGCTGTTTTTGATGTAAACTCAGATGGAACTGTTAGCAACCAGCGGGTTTTTGCTGAATTAAAAGATGTCGGTAAAAACGGCGTTCCCGACGGTCTAAAAGTTGATGTTGAAGGGAATATTTACAGTACCGGGCCGGGGGGAGTGTGGATTTTATCGCCAACCGGTCAACTATTAGGCAGGATTTCTGTGCCTGAGACGGCGACTAATTTGGCTTGGGGAGAAAGCGATCGCAAAACGCTTTATATTACCGGGAGTAAAAGTCTTTATCGGATTCGCCTCAAAATTGCGGGCGTGCGGGCGGGAACATGATATAATGCGACTCTTAAAAAAGTTATGCAATGTTAATAGCCCGATCGCACAAATTTCTGACTGCGCCCGCCGATCGCACATCGCGATCGCGCACAATCTTTTGGTTGATTCTCTCGCTGACATTTGCCGCAGTTTACGCCATTTTAGGGATGAAGCAAGCCTTCAGCGCCGAGTATATGGTGCAAGACGATGCGAGACAGCACGTTTTCTGGATGATGGGGTTTGTCGATCGACAATTGTTCCCCAACGATTTCATTGCTAATTACTTTCAATCAGTCGCCCCCGCAGGATATAGCACTCTCTATAAATTAGCAGCAACAATCGGCATTCACCCGCTATTTTTTCACAAAATATTGCCGCTATTTCTCGGCTTAATATCCACTTATTACTGTTTTGGTATTGCCCTAGAAATGCTACCAGTACCGATGACTGGATTTATTGCCTCTTTGCTGCTTAACCAACATATGTGGATGACCGACGATTTGGCTTCCACAACGCCCAGAGCTTTTATCTATCCAATATTTCTGGCTTTTTTATATTATTTATCCCGCAGTTCGTTGCTGCCCTGTTTGAGCGCGATCGCCCTAATTGGATTATTCTATCCTCCCTACGCCTTGGTTGCTGCCGGAATTTTAGTTTTGCGGATGCTATGCTGGGAAAACGGCGGTTTGCGGTGGTCGGGCGATCGGACAAATTACCTATTTTGCAGTACAGGTTTGGGAGTTATTTTTCTAGTAATGCTACCTTACGCCTTGGATAAATCTGAATTTGGCCCGACTTATACAGCAGCAGAAGCGAAGCAAATGGGAGTATTTGCCACAAACGGCAGAAATGCTTTTTTTCGTCCAAATCCGAAGGATTATTGGCTGACTGGTAGGGGAAGCGGGATTTTTCCCAAGTCGCTGTTTACGCCTGTAACTCACTGTGTCGCGCTGTTATTTCCGCTGCTGCTGTTTTTGCGATCGGCTTTTCCCTTAGCAAATCAGATTCAAAGCAAAATATGGCTGCTGCTTCAGCTATTTTTAGCATCATTGGCGATGTTTTTGGCGGCTCACGCTACCATTTTTAAGCTGTATCAGCCCGGACGCTATACGGCGTACAGCTTGCGATTTATTGTTATTTTTATAAGTGCGATCGCCCTAACTTTAATTATCGATGCAGTTGGTCATTGGGCATCAAAAACCCACACTAACTTTGCCCTCAAAAATCTAGTTGCAATAATTACGACAGCGACAATCGCTATCGCCGTTGTTTTTTATCCCGGCTTTGTGGAAGACTTTCCGACAGTCGGGTATGTAGAAGGTAAAATGCCAGGATTGTACAAGTTTTTTCAGCAGCAGCCGAAAGATATCCTGATTGCTTCCATCGCGCCCGAGGCAGACAATTTGCCAACTTTTAGTCAGCGTTCTGTTTTGGTGGCAAAGGAATATGCAGTGCCGTATCAGAAAGGCTACTTCAGCCGATATTTACAGCGAGTTAACGATATCATTCGCGCTCAATATACGCCCGATCGAGCTGTCTTGCAAAACTTCATTAACAGCTATGGAGTTGATTTTTGGATGCTCGATCGCAATGCCTTGACTCTTCAGTATATAGAGGATTACGGCTGGATCGATGACTTTGATGCTACACCGGAGGCGATGCTTTCTCTCAAACAAGGCAAAATTCCCGCATTAGCTCCAGCAATGACAAGTTGTGCTGTTTTTCAGAATGAAATTGTAGTGGTTTTGGATGCGTCTTGTATTGTGAAGTTGACGGGAAACTAAGACGGAGAGATCCAGAAAAAAATGCGTTACCATCCTCTTTATGGAAAAATAAATAAAGGGGGTTTGTTGACTAAAAAATAAGTGTTAGAACGTTTGTAGTGAGGACTTCAGTCCTCTAAGTTGGATGAGGACTGAAGTCCTCACTACAAACCAATTTAATTGTCTTTGTTCCAGCGGACATGATATCATTCCAAATCATTCAATTCTCAATTCTCAAATCTAAAATCGTATTAGTGTTTTGTAGGGGCAATCCCCCTGCGGTTGATGCTCATGAGGGGTGAGGTTGCGGATATCGTGCAAGTAAATAATCTCCGAAATCAAAGGTGAATATAGATCCGGGGTCAAGTTCGTAGAGAATGAAAAGTGCACAAAAGCTCGATCGCAAATTATCTCTTTTACAAAAACATGGCAACACTTTACGTCAACTCGACAACAGGCAGCGATTCCGCAGCCGGCAGCCAATCGGCCCCATTCAAAACGATCGCCCGCACCCTCAGTCGTGCTGCATTAGGAACCACTATTGAGCTAGCACCGGGAACTTACAGCGCAGCTAGCGGCGAGCAATTCCCCTTGGAAATTCCCTCGGGAGTCAAAGTTATCGGGAATGAAACTAACAAAGGTAGCGCCACTCAGATTCAAGGAAGCGGCAAATTTGTTAGTCCCAGCGCTGCGGGTCAAAATATCACCATACTGCTAGCAACTGATGCCGAATTACGCGGAGTAACTGTCACTAATCTTGATAGTCGCGGCACGGGAGTCTGGATTGAGTCAACTTCTCCCACTGTGGCTAACTGCACTTTCACGCTTTCCAAGCGAGAAGGCGTTTTTGCCACGGGCACCGCTAATCCTGCGATTCTCGACAACGTATTTGTGAAAAACTCAGCGGCTGGCGTAATTACGGCGGGGAGTGCTAAGGGAGTAATACGACGCAATATTTTTCAAAATACCGGTTTCGGCATTTCTCTGCAAGCTCAGTCGGCTCCTTTGATTGTTGATAACCAAATTTTGGAAAATCGCTCTGGTATCGTTTTAGCGGGGGAATCTAAGCCGGTTTTACGCAAGAATCGCATTGAAAAAAATACGGAAGACGGTTTGACTGCGGTGGGGAAGTCGTTGCCAGATATTGGTACGGCTCAAGATTTGGGGGGCAATATTTTTCGGGATAACGGTGAATTTGATTTGCAAAACGCGACTGGGGTGAAGATTTTTGCCTTGGGAAATCAGCTCAATTCTTCGCGGGTGAAGGGTTTATTTGAATTGGGCAATGTGACGCCGACTCCAACTCCAACTCCAACGCCAACTCCGACTCCTGGGGGGGGAAAGTTCAGCGACATTAGCGCGCACTGGGCGTCAGATTTTATCGATCGTCTGGCTAAGATGAATATTGTTAGCGGGTTTCCCGACGGCACTTTTAGACCTGACGAGAGTTTAACCAGGGCTCAGTACGCAGCTTTGTTGGCGAAGGCGTTTGAATTGGTGCCGCGCCGTCAGGCGACGGTTTTTAAGGATGTGGCGGCGGATTTTTGGGCGCATGGTGCGATCGTCAAAGCTAATCGAGCTGGGTTTTTGGCTGGATACCCCGACAGCACGTTTCGGCCGGAGCAAAATTTGACTAGAGCTCAGGCTCTTGTATCTTTGGTAAACGGCTTGCAGTTGACGGGCGGCAATCCTAATTCTTTGAGCGTTTATGACGATCGAGCTTTGATTCCCAGTTTTGCCACCGACTCCATAGCAACCGCCACAGAGCGCAAAATCGTAGTCAATTATCCCGCGCGCCCCAAGCTTTCCCCCGCCCGCGACATCACCCGCGGCGAGATATCCGCCCTCATCTACCAAACTCTCGTAGCCACAAAGCGGGCCGAGCCAATTAACTCTCCCTACATCGTCTAAGGGAATTGGGAAGGGGGAGAAGGAAGAGTTGGGATCAACCTCTCTCCCCCTCCCAAGTCTTGATTTGCGAGTACCCGAATCGTTTTATGATAAAAGATTAAGAAATTCAGCAATCCTTAAGGTTCGACTGTCAGATTATGGCTAAAATTCAATTCTCTCGGGGTATAGACGAAGATGCTGTGCCCGAAGTGCGCCTAACCCGTTCTAAAAGTGGAGATCAAGGCACTGCGACGTTTCTCTTTGAAAATCCTAAAGCTCTCAGCAGCACCAGTACCCAAGACATTACTGGAATGTACATGATCGACTCTGAAGGCGAACTCCTCACTCGCGAAGTTAAGGCGAAGTTCATCAACGGTCAGCCTGCGGGTTTGGAAGCTCTTTATCTCATGAGAAGTGCCGCAGAATGGGAACGCTTTATGCGTTTCATGGAACGCTACTCGGAAGCAAACGGCTTAGGATTTAGCAAGGCATAATGGGTAGTTGGTAATGGGTAGTTGGTAATTGGTAATTAGCCGATCGCCGGTTGCCGATTGCCGATTACTTAAAATAAGAAACTATGACCCAAATTCCTCACCCCGATTTATCTAAAATAACCGTAAACTGCGCTATCATTACTGTTAGCGACACGCGCTCGGCGGAAACAGACAATAGCGGCTTGTTAACAAAGAAGCTGCTAAAAGATGCCGGTCACTCTGTGGTAGCTTACACTGTTGTTAAAGATGATGCGGCAAAAATTGTATTGCAAATGCAGGCGTTTTCCCAGCGTGAAGATGTGGATGCAATCATTTTTAACGGCGGGACGGGCATCGCTCCCCGAGATACGACTTACGATGTGATGGAGAGTTTGCTAGACAGGATTTTACCGGGATTTGGGGAGATATTTCGGTTTTTGAGCTATCAAGAAATTGGTTCGAGGGCGATCGCCTCTCGTGCCGTTGCAGGCGTGTATCAAGGCAAGTTAGTGTTTTCTCTTCCCGGCTCTAGCAATGGCGTAAAACTAGCTGTGGAAAAGCTAATTTTACCGGAATTAGTTCACTTGGTGCAGCAGTTGCGCGGAGGCTGAAGGCGAGAGTTATATCAATTCTGCTCTTCATCGGAATGACAAGCGAGGACACTCAAGAGTGCCTTGTCCCTACAATTGATCGTGGTAGGGACACGGCATCTTGAGTGTCCGACCTATCATATTGATGATCTGCGGTCGATCGAACTTTTATTGGATCGACCGCCTTGCACTAAGTTAATTAAAACTTACCCTCAGAAATCCGGTTTCTAGCCAACCGTCGATCGACCGCAGATAAATTTCAGGGTGCAGACGGTCGATCGATGACTTCGCAATATGTCAAAATACATGAGAAATATTGTGTATCGCCAGTTTTTGCAATGACGCTGCCTTCCGGATCTCGTTCTCCTGCTCTGTTCCAAACGCTTTCGCTGGTAGCTGACCCGATCGCATTTTTCGATCGCAACTCTGCCAAATACGGCGATACATTTACCGCCCGCGTGCTGGGGCCCGCTTCGCCCCCCGTCGTGTTTCTAGGCAATCCAGAAGCCATTCAGGCCGTGTTTTCGACCTTCGCCGATGCCTTTGAATTTGGCAAAGTGACAAACGTATTTCGCCCGCTGGTGGGAAATGAGTCGCTAATTATGAACCAAGGGCCGCGACATCTGCGACAGCGACAGCTATTAATGCCTGCACTGCATCGCGAACAGTTGCACAGTCAAGGGCATTTGATTGTTGATTTGACGAAAAAGCAGACGATCGACTGGAAAGCCCCAGATGCGATCGCAGTCCGCCAAGAAATGTCAGAAATTTCGCTACAAGTAATCTTACAAGTCGTGTTTGGATTGGTACCGGGAGAGCGCTACGAACGCCTGAAACAACTGCTCAGCAAGCTTTTAGAGGCGATTACTTCAGAACTGTACTCGATCCAATTTTTCTTTAGTCCATTGCAGCAAAATTTGGGTGATTGGAGTCCGTGGGGGCAGTTTTTGGAGCAAATGGCGCAGATTGACTCGCTGATTTATGCGGAAATTGCCGAGAGGCGATCGCATTCCCTCGATGCGTCTCGCACGGATATTCTGTCGGTGTTGATGGTGGCCCGCGACTTGACGGGCGAATCGATCGGCGATCGAGAATTGCGCGATCAGTTGATGACGCTGTTGTTGTTGGGACACGAAACCACTGGTTCGGCTTTGACTTGGGCGTTTTACTGGCTGCATCAGATGCCGGAATGCCTCGCTAAATTGCGCCAGGAATTGGATGAATTAGGCGAAAATCCCGATCCGATCGCACTTTCGCAATCTCCCTATTTAACAGCAGTTTGCAAGGAAGCGCTGCGGATTTATCCGATCGCCTTAATTTCGCAGCCGCGCAAGGTGAAACGGACGATCGAACTCGAAGGCTATACCTATGAACCGGGAACGATTTTAATCCCCTGCGTCTATTTGGCGCACCGCCGCCCTGAAACCTACGAAAATCCGACTCAATTCAATCCCGATCGCTTTTTAGATCGCAAGTTTTCCGCCTCGGAATTTTTACCGTTTGGAGGCGGTAGTCGAAGCTGCATCGGGATGGCGTTATCGATGTTTGAAATGAAGCTGGTGTTAGCAACGGTGTTGACGAACCGCGAATTTGTCTCAAATCTCGATCGGGCGATTCGTCCAGCGCGCCGGGGAATCACCTTTGTACCGCCGGAGAAATTTCGATTAACGGTTGTGGGCGATCGGCTGCCTAATATCAAGTATCCTGAAACAACCACAATTAAATAAGTTCGTAGTCAGGACTTCAGTCCGCCTAAAACAGGTTCGTAGTCAGGACTTCAGTCCGCCTAAAACAGGTTCGTAGTCAGGACTTCAGT
>JAUBOH010000108.1:0-4251 GCA_036700145.1 Microcoleus occultus BM001215366 | reverse complement strand
CCGCATAGTTTTCCGAGGACTGAAGTCCTCACTACCAACCTTAATCTGACATCATACAATAAAAATCCCAGCAACTTTGTCTCCATTCATGGCCATGCGCGCCACAAATTCATCTCCACCATCTGCAAAACTCAGCTTCCACAAATAAATCTGAGTATTCTCTTGTTTTAGATCGCCCAAATAAGTAATTGAATACCCGTTTTGCAGGCGTGAACCGAGGTGTTCGCTAACATCATCAAAGATTTCTTGTGTAATGGCAGCTTTGTAGCCTGCATCGCCGACTGTCGTAAAAAGCTCGTAATTTTTCGATGCAGTCGCATCTAAAATAACTTGCAAACAGTCGATCGCGTTTTGAGGAGGGGCTGTCGGGTTCATGATGTGCGCTTAATTTAGGGTTTTATCAAAATGTTGTAGCTCAGACTGCCGTCTGATTGTGTTAATTGTACCGCGAGTGCGATGGCTACGCCCCGGCTTGCGCCTACGAATTTTGTAAACTGATGTCGATATCACGGAATGAATAACCGACCAACTCCCATATAATTGTCAACATCTAGAACAATCTCAACAAGACGCTCAACACATCGCTCTCGGTAGTCAAATTCGTCAAGGCGATCGATATCTGCAATTGTCAATACAGGAAACGAATCTGCTGTATTTTCCTCCCGCATCACCTGTTCGAGCGAATCATCACCCTTCATGTTTCGGTTTGCTGTGAGTATCATCATTTGATTTTCTTGAGCATAAAACCAAACCAAACGATCGCTAGCATCCATTGATAGTCCAGCTTCCCTAAATGTGACAAATCGGATCGATACGAGTTCAAGCCAACCGAGTTTTGTCAAAATTCCGAGAAAAAGAAGAGCATAGCCGTCAAGATTAAAGTCAACTAGGAAAGTCATCATTGCTGTGCAGCACGTCTCGCTTTTTGCTCCTCAAGTTTGGCCCAGAGAGCTTCTTGTCCGGGCTTGTGTGGCGTCATTGCAATACGCTCCAATCGTTCGCGATTGCGCTCTTCCCAATAGGAGCGAATTTCTGCTCTTGTTTGTAATACCTGTTGATACTCAGTTTCGAGGCGATCGCGATTTGCTTCAATATAAGACAGAGCAGCTTTAATTTGATCGTCTGTCAGATTAAATTTATTACGAATCAATTTCGGTGAATACTCAGCTTTCAGAAAATCCATAACATCGTATAGAGTCAATCTAGTGCCTGAAATCGTCAGTCCTCGCTCTGTACGGATAATAGTCACTTGTTTGTCGGATGCCGGAGTCATACCTATAACCTTTTAGGCTTCGCCTTCATTGTAATTGTATCTCATGTAAAAAGCTACCGCCTCGATCGTCCGGCGGTTGAAACCGCGACTATACAAACGAAGTCTGCGGAGGCGGACTGAGAGATAGTCGATGACACTCGAAAAATGTCATCAACTACCAACATTTTCAAAGATCAAACCTAACTATTTATCGCCTCAGCAACAATAGTCCGGTGTCGGACTGTATTGCAAGTAATCGTCGGCGCAGCAAAACCAGAATCTACTAAAGCTTGCTCAATATCCAACCCAAAATACTGATCCAAATAAGGCTCCGTACTCTTGAGCAAAGTCAAAATATAAGGAGGCATTTTGGCATAAACTTCCGACTGAGGATTCATATCCATAATTGTCAAATGTCCGCCAACACGCAGCAAACGCCTCGCTTCCCGGAATATTTCTCTAGTAGCTTTCTGCGGCAATTCGTGACAAACTAAACAAATAGAAACTAAATCAAAAGCAGCCGCAGACAAACCAGTAGATTCAGCAGCAGCGTGAACCCAAGTCGGAGATTTTTGATTTAAAGATTCAGATTCTCGCTGTTGGGAACGGTATTGAGCAACTGCTAAAAAATAAGGCGACAACTCCACCCCAGTCATCTTCGCGAACGGGTAAATATCTCCAAGAGCAAAGGTACTCATTCCCACACTGCATCCCAAATCAACAATATCCTGCGGTGAAGAAGCAATTTGAGATTTGATGATTTCGTGATAGCTGGCGCGGAGTTTAGCATCGCCTTCTGCACCCGCTTCCGGGCAAATTCCCGCGTGAACTGTACGGGCGGCAACTTCAACTTCTGTGGCGGCTTCCCAACTCATATTACCCTTTTCGTAGGCGTGGAATGAAGTTAGATAATATTTCGGGTAAACAAGGTCGGGATTTTCTACGCTGAGCAATTCTGCATCCCAATTTCGAGCTAAAAGTGCTTGGGCTTCTTGTCGCCAATGCACTCCGATTTTTTCGGCTCTTTTTATCATCATTTCCCGCGCTTGGTGCTTGGCTAAGTCGGCCAAAGGTTTGATGGAAAGTACGCCGTTTACTAAGCGCGAGGCTAATCCTGGAGTTTTGTTAACTGCAACAGTCATATTTTATGTTCTTCTCTTTTGCGCCATCTACTTTAACATATATAGGCGATTTTAGTCGGTATATATAATGAAACTTAACTTTTTTAAATGAACCGCAGAGGCCGCAGAGAACGCAGAGTTAGAGAAGAGAGAAAAAACAGGAGTAGTGCAAAACAGGCTCTCGTTGTGTAATTGTTGTTGGCACTTGTCTACTTAATTCTGCGAATTTTACCCGGAATCTGGAATGGGATTTGTCGAAGTTGGAGTATTTGGAAGAACACTTTTAAATCTGGCTATTCTGGAGTTTGTGATGAGCAAGTCTATTGTTGAATTGGTTGACAATTTGCCGTCGGGTGGCATTACTGTGATGATGCTAAAATCTTTGGATTTTGTGGTTCCGGGCGAGTGGAACAATCTTACGGGTTTTGACAATACTATTCAAGCGCTGACGGGGGAAACCGATCGCACTTTACTCAACAAAATCCGATCTCGGGCGATCGAACTTTACGCCAACCCCAGCGAGCCCTATCAAGGCGCAGTAAAGCTTTACCAGCTAGCAGACAGCGCCGACAGTGCGTTAGGCGCAACCGCTATGGCCAATAAAATCGGCGAAAAAATCGGCTTTCTCTCCTTCATGAGCCGCCTGACTCCCAAAGCTGACACAACTCAAACGATCGACTTGTGCGTCAAAGTGGCGATCGAACTCATAGTCTTCTGCAAACTCAACAAAATTTCCGTTGACAACGTGGGAAGCTTTGCTAATTATTTATCAGAGTACAAAGGCGAATCTTTGATGCGGATGGCTGCATTAGTATGCGCTGACGGTTTAATTCCCCTCGGCCCGGACTTCATTCGAGTAGCGCAAAATACGGTAGGCGGATTGAATCCTTCAAGCTTGCAGCAAAACTCAACATTCCAAAATATCAGCAACCTAATTCCCGGCGCAAATAATGCAGCAAAATTCGGATTCGTGACAGCAACTTTCGCCTCAGCGCAAGGCTGGATGAACAATTTAGTACAGTCTCGCGGCTTAACTCCCGCCACAGTTTTAGGCAATCTCAAGCAATACGTCGATGTTACCGATGACAAATTGGATTATGTCGCCGCCTTTTTGGACATGACTACCAATTATTACGAACATACGGGAATTCAGACAGTAGCTCGCCAATTGATCGATCGAGCTTATGCTGAAATAGCCTTTGGCAGATTCTAGAATATAGCATTTCTGGCGTTGCGATATCGGTAGGGACACGGCACTGCCGTATCCTTAAAGTAGGGACACGGCACTGCCGTATCCTTAAAGTAGGGACACGGCACTGTCGTATCCCTACAGCCGTACAAATCAAGTCCTAGCAGAGAGGGATTAAGAAACCGTCGATCGCAATGTGAGTTAAAATAAACAGATTATGTTTAGCAAAATTATTTAAATCGCATTGTGAAAAACAAATCACTTCCTTCCTCAGTAACAGTCAAGCTCGGCAAATTTGTCTGGACATCAATGTGGCAATTAATGATGTCAAAACTAGCGCCGCCCGATCGCACGGGAGCATACATTCGCCCCAGCAGCAGTTTCCGCAATTTTGTCTCGACAGAAGCAGACAACCCTCACCAGCCTGCCACGGCACGATATCGCCTGTTTGTGGGTAAAGGATGCCCTTGGGCGCACCGCACTCTGGTGACGAGGGCACTCAAAGGCCTGGAAGAGGCGATATCCGTGTCGATTGTCTATCCTTCGGAAGGGGGACTTTGGGTGATGGAGTCGGAGACTTTTGGCTGCAATACGATGCGGGAACTTTACCAGTTGGCATCACCGGGCTATCAGGGGCGGTGTACGGTGCCGGTGTTGTGGGATGACTCGCAAAGGGCGATCGTCAATAA
>JAUBOH010000107.1:3844-17528 GCA_036700145.1 Microcoleus occultus BM001215366 | reverse complement strand
GGGACACGGCACTGCCGTCTCCTCTATCATGTCTGAGTGCAACCGGAATTGATATTAGATCCGAACCATGCCGATCGTGCGATCGCCCGGGAATAAAAATTTTCCCTTGGGTACAATACAAATTTTTCCTAGGAAGTTAAGCTTTGTGCACAGGTTGTCAGAGCAAGTTGCTAAGGCGATCCCCGAAATAAATGCAGTCTAGGCTGAAAATAAAGACTTTCAGTTGTAACATAAACTGCAAAGTGTGAGTGTGAATATTCCTAAAGGAGTGAATATGGTTCAGACACCTTCGCGCCATCGTGGCAGCGAGTTTCCGGCCGCTAACTCGGTACAATCCGCCAAACGCGATACTATTCTGGTGGGCAATAGCCTTTCCCTGCCAAATACAAAACTCTTCGGCACAGACGGCATTCGCGGAAAAGTTGGAGAATTGTTGAATGCACCCCTAGCCCTGCAAGTTGGCTTCTGGGCTGGGCAAGTTTTGCGCCAAAATAGCCCCAACCAGGGCCCAGTTATTTTGGGGCAAGACAGCAGGAATTCCAGCGATATGCTGGCAATGGCGCTGTCAGCGGGTTTGACAGCCGCCGGTTTAGAAGTGTGGAATTTGGGATTGTGTCCCACTCCCTGCGTTGCTTATCTGGCAAGCGTTTCGGAGTCGGTCGGCGGAGTGATGATTTCGGCTAGCCACAATCCCCCTGAAGACAACGGGATTAAGTTTTTCGGCTCAAACGGCTCGAAGCTGTCGCAGCAGTTGCAGGAACAAATCGAAGCCGGAATCCGGGGGGCTAAGGTTCCGGTTGCTAGCTTGAGTTGGGGACACCACTACCACCGCCCGGAGTTGGTTAAAGATTATGCAGCCTCGCTCTCCGATTCGCTGCAAGAGCTGAATTTGCGCGGAATGCGGGTGGTTTTGGATTTGGCTTGGGGGGCGGCGGCGGGTTTGGCCCCGCAGGTGTTCAAGCAAATGGGGGCTGATGCGATCTGTTTGCACAATGCTCCTGATGGCGATCGTATTAATGTTAACTGCGGTTCTACTCATCTCGACAGTTTGCAAGCGGCGGTTTTGGAACACAATGCCGATTTGGGATTTGCTTTTGATGGTGATGCCGATCGAGTTTTGGGTGTTGACAACAAAGGTCGATCGATTGACGGCGATTATATTCTGTATCTGTGGGGGCGGCAGTTGCGCGACTTGGAACAGTTACCGTCAAATTTAATTATTTCTACTGTAATGGCTAACCTCGGCTTCGAGCGAGCTTGGGAAGAATTGGGGGGAAAACTAACTCGAACGAACGTGGGAGATCAGCACGTTCACGCTGAAATGCAGCGCACCGGTGCGATGTTGGGCGGCGAACAGTCGGGACACATTCTTTGTCCGCATTTCGGTATCAGTGGCGATGGTTTGCTGACAGCTTTGCATATGGCTTCGCTGGTGCGCGAGTCCGGGGAATCTTTGGCACAATTGGTCAGCGACAGTTTCCAAACTTATCCGCAGTTGCTGCGAAATGTGCGGGTGGACGATCGCGAAAAACGCCTAAATTGGCACGAGTGCGAAGCAATGCAAAAGGCGATCGATCGTGCTAAAACTGCAATGGGAGAACAGGGACGGGTTTTGGTTCGCGCTTCTGGCACTGAACCGCTAATCCGAGTTATGGTAGAAGCTGCCAGCGCCGAATTGGCTAATTACTGGACTGAAAATTTAGTTTTAGCCGTTCAGGAACACATAGCTATTTGATGGAAATGGGGAATTAATCTGAAGGAAGAACCCAGAAGTCCGAGGGAATCACAAAGAAGGAAGGACTTTCTAGAGAAATTCAAACCAATTTATGATTCTGATTCCCTCGGACTTCTTCCCTCTATACTAGATAACTAAATCCTTCTTTCTTCATTTCCCCATTTCTGATTTTATGAACAGCAAATCAATTGAAAATGGGTCGGTGCATCGAACTTCGTTAAAAGTTTTAATTGTCGTCATATTAACAACGGGGATATTTTTTCGCTTTACTAACCTCGATCGCAAAGTCTACTCCTTCGACGAATCTATCACCTCCCTGCGAATTTCGGGCTACACCTGGACGGAAATGGTGCAGCAAGATTTTCAAGGCAAAACAATTAGCGCCGCAGATTTGCAGCGAAAATACCAGCACACAAATCCCGAAAAAAGTTGGTTGGATACTGTTAAAGGTTTAGCTACAGAAGAACCTCAACTACCACCGCTGTATTTTATTTTATCCCGATTTTGGGCGCAGTTATTCGGCCCGGAAGTGGCGACTGTTAGAAGTTTTTCAGCTTGGATCAGTTTGTTAGTTTTCCCCAGCATTTACTGGCTGTGCTGGGAATTATTTCGCTCTGCACCTGCGGGATGGATCGCTGTTACGATCGCCGCTGTTTCCCCCTTTCACGTCTTGTACGCGCAAGAAGCAAGGCCGTACATGATGTTTGCAGTCCTCGTCTTGGTATCGAATGCAATTCTGTTGCGGGCGATCGCCCTACAAATATCTCCCGCCGCATTTAAATCTCCATCTAAGTTGAGCAAGGCTGTTTGGTTCATTTATGCGATCGTCCTAACTTTAGGGCTGTATTGCAGTTTATTATTTTTTTTAGTAATGTTTGCCCACGGCATCTATATAATTTTAACTGAAAAATGGCATTTTAGCAAAACATTAATTGCTTACTTACTAGCTTCAGCGGCAGCAATAATTATTTTTGCTCCTTGGATTTTAGTATTAATTGATAACTCACAAAAAATCGAGGCAACAGTAGGCTTGCCCCGCATTTCTCTGTCTTGGATGTCTTCACTTAAACCTTTAATTCTCATCACTTGCCGAATGTTTATCGACACGCATTGGGCGGGCGGAATTATCAATTTGGGTTCGAGCGGTGTGGCTACTTGTTTAATCAGACTGATTGTAGCCGTCCTATTGCTTTTGGCGATCGCACATTCAATATACTCGCTCTGTCGCTCAACTCCCAAACGAGTTTGGCTGTTTGTATTGACAGCGATCGGAATTACAGGGATAGTATTGATAGCAGTGGGAGGCGTTGCCGATCGCTATCTAGTTCCCTATATTTTAGCAATCCAGCTAGCTGTTGCCTACCTGTTCACCGTTAAAATTGCAGCAGCCACCAATCGACAACAAAAAAAGCTGTGGCAGTTGGCTTTAATCGCGCTAATATCGAGTGAAATACTTTCTTGTGCCGTTAGCTCGCAGTCGCAACTTTGGTGGAACAAATATCCTTCTAGCACTAAATACAATCCTCAAGTAGCCGCCATTGTCAATCAAGCAAAAAAACCTTTAGTCATCAGTCACGGAGGCAATAATCTCACAGGCAAAATACTGTCTTTCAGCTATTTGCTAAAGCCAGAAGTACAGCTTTTGCTGGCAGCCAAACCCGAGCAAGTCAAAATTCCTGATGGTTTTAGCGATGTATTTCTCTACCGAGCTACCGAAGCATTACAATTTGAACTAGAAGAAGTGCAAAAATATAAAATTACACCAATTTATCAACCAGGCGATGTCTGGCTTTGGCGTGTAAGTAAGTCGGCGTAAATAATTCAAGGTTTGTAGTAAGGGATGGGGCCCTGTAAAAGAGGGCCGGGGCCCTCACTACGAACAAATCTCAGTAATTGTCAAATTAGCGTCTACTTACTTAGAAAAATAATAAAAGCGGCAACTGCGAATGATGATTTCTGTTGTGATACCCACATACAACCGCGAGCAACCCCTGCGAGAGACATTGGCTGACGCGATGCAGCAAAATTACCCGAATTTTGAAGTGCTGGTAATCGATCAAACTCGCACCCACTCCTTTGAAACTGAAGTTTATTTAGAGGAATTGGCAAATGCGGGCAAAATTCGGTGGTTTCGGGTAGATTGGGCGAGTTTGCCGGCTGCTCGAAATTATGCAGTGCGGCGCGCCGTTGGAGAGATTATTTTATTTATTGATGATGATGTACAATTGCCAGATGGTTTTTTGGCGGCTCACGCTGGCAATTATTTAGAAAAACCGGATGTGGGATGTGTGGCGGGCAGGGTTTTTGACAGGATGAAATTGGGCGATTCAGGAGGCGATTTGACGATCGACTATTTGCCCTCTGAAGCGATGGATGCAGGCATTGCGTGGTATTTTATCGATTTGGTGCATACAGTCAAACCGCAGCAGGTGCTCTCGGCTAGAGGCTGCAATATGTCGTTTCGCTCCTCTGTTTTTGCCGAATCTGGGCTTTTGTTTGACGAGCGGTTTGCAGGGAGTGCGGTGCGGGAGGAGTCAGATTTTTGTTTGAGATTGCGATCGACTAACATGAAAATTTGGTACGATCCCAATGCCTGTTTAGTTCACTTGGGGGAAGAGAGCGGCGGATGTCACGATCTCAGCATAAGGTCGATCGAATATCAAGTCACATTTTATCACAACCACTTCCTGATGGGATTGAAAAATTTAACAGCCTGGGAATGCCTGCGATTTTTCGCCAAACTCTTTGACTGCCACGTTTTGGGAAATCCACCGTGCTACAAAAGTCGATCGCCCTTTAAAATCCTAACTAGATTTGCTTTTTATATCCTCGGTTTTATAAGTGTTCTCAATACATTAATTCAGTCCCTGTGGAACGATGCACAAATTTACACCAATCAAGATCGCCAGAACCCAGAATAAATGTAAGTTTGTAGTAAGGACTTCAGTCCTCTCTATAACGTTTAGTTAATCAGGACTAAAGTCCTCACTACAAACCTATTCCCCATTCCCAATAAATGAGAATTCTCGTTGCCAGCCACACCTATATTGTTGACATCAATCGAGAAAAATTCAAGATTTTAGCAAACCTAGAACCCAATATTGAAGTAACAGTTGTAGTGCCGCGACGTTGGAAACCCGGAGGCGTACAAAATAAAATTATAGAAACGCAATTCTGTCAAAAAGGCTCATTTAAAGTAGTTCCAATTTCCAATTTCAGCCAAAACAATCAAGGATTGCTAACATTTGGCACAGATATAATTCAACTATTGCATGAATTCAAGCCGCAGATTATCCAAGTCGAACAAGGTTCAAAATCCCTAGCCTATGCCCAGTTAATCTTACTAAACAAATTGCTAAAACTGCAAGCAAAAAATCTATTTTTTACCTGGTGGAATCTGCCTTATGAATTGAAATGGCCTGTTTCTGTCTTAGAAGACTGCAATCTTCATTACACAGACGGAGTTATTGCCGGAAACTTAGACGGAGCTCAAATCTTGCGGCAGCGGGGCTATCCAGGTGCTGTCAAAGTAATACCGCAACTTGGAGTAGATGAAACCTTGTTTTACCGTACTGGTAAAAACCCTGATTTATCGAGCAAATTCGGGATTAAACCGACCGATTTTGTGGTAGGATTTGTAGGCAGATTTGTCGAAGAAAAAGGACTGCTAACTTTAGCTGAAGCCTTAGCCGGGTTGAACCAACGCTCTTGGAAGTGGCTGTTAGTAGGACAAGGAAAATTGCAAGCCCACCTCGCCGAAAAATGTAGAGAATGGGGCATCAGCGACCGAATAATCTGGGTAGAAAGCGTTGATCACGAACAAATTCCCCCCTACATTAACTTAATGAACTGTTTGGTATTGCCATCGCAAACCAGCTATAAATTCAAAACTTTAACTACTGTGGGTTGGAAGGAACAATTCGGTCATGTTTTAATCGAAGCGATGGCGTGTCAAATTCCGGTTATCGGTTCCGACTGCGGCGAAATTCCTCATGTAATTGGTGATGCAGGATTGATATTTCCCGAAGGAAATGCAGAGAAATTGCGAGGTTGTTTGCAGCAATTGATGGAGCGGCGGGAGTTGGCGGCAGATTTGGGCGATCGGGCTTATCATCGAGCGATGAGCAATTATACAAATAAAGCTTTAGCTGAGCATTTGTTGGAATTTTACCAAGAATTGTTGTAACTTTTAGCAGTATAATGCAAGTGTTAAATAAAAACTGTGGTAAATGTCTATTCCTTCCGACATACGACCTTTGGTTGATGAACTCTACCAGGTACTAGACGATACCGATCGCCAAGCAACTGAGGGACTTTTTGCACTTAGAAGAGCAATGTCTCTTTTTCCCGAAAATGAAATACTGATGCAATACTTTTCTTCGATCAGTAATTTTCAATTCAGCGTATCAGGTACTCGCTTACAAGCAGAGCACATTGTGGGTAATATATTGATGGCTGGTGTGCCCGCTGAAGATGTTCAAAAAGCAGGAGATTATTTAGCAGCCTTGCTACATATGGCTCCAGAATCTAAAATTGCGATCGAAAAAGTAGTTGAGAGATTAGAAGTATTGCAATGAAACAATTACCAGATGAAAGCCAACTCCTGCAAATCCTTGAAATTGTGAAAGCTGCAGAAGCCAAAGCCAGTGAAATGTATGAATTTTCAAAGAAAATATCTCACAATACCCAAATTACAGCAACAAAGAGAGAGGAAGCTGAACAGCTAGACGGGCAGCCTTTTGCAGATGATTAAATTTGTAATGGGAGATGTTGGTATGTTGATTTAAAGAACGAGTCCCCATGCGAATTCTCCAAATTATCCCCTCAATTTCCCTCGTCTACGGCGGCCCGAGTCAAATGGTACTGGGACTTTCGGCCGCCCTCGCTTTTCAAGGCATTGATGTCACAATTATCACGACAGATTCTAATGGAGATATCGGTCAACCTCCCTTAGATGTGCCCTTAAATCAACCAATCAAACAAAACGGTTATCAGATTATTTATTTCCGCTGTTTTCCGTTCCGCAGATATAAATTTTCACTCTCGTTATTGCAGTGGTTGCATCAAAATGCGCGGCAATTTGACCTCGCCCACATTCACGCTCTTTTCTCGCCAGTAACTACCCTCGCCGCTACAATTGCTAGGGGGCATCATTTGCCGTACATTATCCGTCCCTGCGGTATGCTTGACCCCGCCGACTTGCAGAAAAAAAAGCGCTTGAAACAGATTTATGCCACGCTTTTAGAACGCCCTAATTTAGCAGGTGCTGCAGCGATTCATTTCACCAGCAAACAAGAAGCTAAAATCTCAGAAAGATTTGGTTTGGGTAGCACAAACAAGATGCCCGTGCCACGGGATTTGGTGATTCCATTGGGTGTGACCGCAGGTTTGTTTGCTAATAGATTGCGAGAATCTCAAGTACCAATCGTATTATTTATGTCGCGAATTGAACCTAAAAAAGGGCTGGATTTGCTAATTCCAGCATTAGAAACTATTTTGGCAGACGGCATAAAATTTAAGTTTATTTTAGCAGGTTCCAATCCGCAAGATGCCGATTATGAAACCAAAATTAAAGTACAGATTCAAAATTCAATTTTAGGAAAATATACAACAATAACTGGCTTTGTGAGCGGTGATTCAAAAAATAAACTATTGACAAATGCTGACTTATTTGTATTGCCTTCTTATTACGAAAACTTTGGGATTGCTGTAGCAGAAGCGATGGCCGCCGGTGTACCTGTCGCTATTTCCGATCGCATACATATTTCCGAAGACATACAGCAAGCAGAAGCGGGTTGGGTGGGGCCTCTGGAAGTAGGGGCGATCGCCTCCACGATCAAATCAGCACTCCTCGCTCCAGAAGAGCGCCAGCGGCGGGGCTTAAACGGCAAAGAGTATGCTCAAAAGCATTATAACTGGGAGGCGATCGCCCGACAAACCATCGATGCTTACCAGCAGATTTTGTCATCTATTAACTAATGCGACAGCCGTTTACCTTTTACTTCTTCTCCTGCTGCGAGTTCTGGTGCTGCTATCAGAATTTTCAGGCGATATTTTTCGATCGCTGCTACTGCTTTGAACATCAGTAGAGTCAGAGTTTGAGGTAGTAGTCGCCGATTTTCTTCTAATGATAATCGGAACATTAAAAGAGCTACCGCAGGGCCGCCCCAAGGAGTCTATATTCCTTCGATAATCGCAGATTACAGCCTGTACACTCGGTTCTTGACACTCATTAATAAAGCTTTTTGCTAATTGGTAATTATTGCCGTCTCCCTGCTTTGAGAAAAGTTCTCCTGCTTGGTGAAAGTCTGCTACTGCTTGCGATTTAGTTCCTAGCATACAGCGAATAGCACCTCGTTCTAAATAAGCCAAACCATAATCAGGATTAACGCGAATAGCTTGTTCATAATTACCGATCGCCTTTTGCTTATTTCCCAATTCATAGTATGCTTGACCGCGACCAAAATAAGCTTCTGCCAAGTTAGGATTAAATTGCAGCGCTCGATCGTAATTGTAAATTGCCTGCTGCTTGTTTCCCTGTTTGGCAGTAGCAATTCCCAATCCGAGGTAAGCTTGAGGTATGTTCTGATTCAGCGCTAAAGCCTGAGTAAAATTGGCGATCGCCCCCGGAATATCTCCCTTCTGAATTTTCAAAGAACCTTGGTTGCTGAAATTTGCAGCTTTTTGAGCGCTCGCCAGTCTTTGACTTATAATAGCGCGATTGACGCGGTAATTAGATAACTTATTTTGAGCTAAATTGTAGACAGGTGTACCTTGCCGGATCGCTTCTAAAAGGGCGATCGCCTGTTGCCATTTACTTTGCGACTGATGCCAAACTTCCATCGGATGAGGCGGCTTTTGCACGATCGTAGCAGCTTCCACCGCCAATTTTTGAGCTGCTTCTAGACTTTCTGCCGCCTGTAAATTTTGCCCTGCAGGAACCAAACTAGGGCGCAGTTTCAGCAAATCTGCTCTCGCCTGTTGATACCCAAAGCCGGGTAAGTTAGGAATTTTCTCTAAATTGGCGATCGTTTCTTTCAGGCGTTTGTCGAAACTTCTAAGCAGATTTACATCTGTAGTTTGTGCTGCGTTTTGCGTTTCAAATCCCAGTATTTTCGCTTGCTTGTGCGTTTCATTTGCCGATCGCATAAAGGCGATCGCACCTGCACCCGTCCCCAACACCAAAACCCCTAAACTTGCTAATACAACTGCGGGTATTTTGCGGCTTCTGGAATTAACTTGATTGTTAATTTGCGATCGCACCGAGTTCGTCTCGCCGGAAGGTTCCGGTTCTGACTCCACTTCTAACTCCCAAGCCGGCAACTGCAAATCATCTGCTGCTGTTTCCGCTGCCAACTCGCTACTAATTGGAGCAACATTATTGCTATTTCCGCTGCGGTACTTATCAACAAAACTCTGCAATCGGGCCTGATATCCTTGTCCTACTGCCTGAAATTTCCACTCTCCATTCTTTCTATACAAACGACCAAATTCTATAGCAGTCTCTCGCGAAAAATTCTCTGTTAATTCATACCGCACAAGTTCGCTTCCTGTATCCAAATTGCAAATTTTGATAAACGCATTTTTGATATTGCTAAAGTTGGCATTAATTTTTTCTGCTTCATGAATAGTGACAGCAAAAGTTATTTCGGCAATTTCAGGATTAATTTTATCTAAAATAACGCCGTAAATAGTCTTATTCTCTTGACTTTGGTTGTTTTTTTCAGGAATCGATTGCAGTACCGAACTGTCACAGGATTGCAGATTATTGTAAAAGATAAAATATTTATCGTTAGGTACTTTGCCGTCAGCACCCAGCATAAACGCAGAGACATCAATCTCGTAGCTTTGTGCTGCCTCTGTCACCTGCCAACCGAGGGCGATCGCCATTTTTTTTAAATCCGGCGCTGCTTTAGATAAATTAAATCTCTCACCCTTACTTAATTGCATTGCCATCTGCTTATTTGTCAAACATAAAATTTTATAACTCTCATATTAATATTAAGTGGCACAATAACTTTTCCTATTTAATAAAACTTAATATTTGGTTTTTAATAGCGGGCTTGATTAAAAATAGGTGCTGCCTGTATCTGAATTTATTCAGATTTACTTAGATATAATTACGTAAGTAAAAACCGGGCTTTTTACAAAACCCGGTTTCTAACTTATTACTATTTTAGCTGCAATACTTGTCAACAAAACTCTGCAATCCGGCTTGATATCCTTGTCCTACCGCCTGAAATCTCCACTCTCCATTCTTTCTATACAAACGACCAAATTCTACAGCAGTCTCTCGCGAAAAATTCTCTGTTAATTCATACCGCACAAGTTCGCTTCCCGTGTCCAAATTAGAAATTTTGATAAAACTATTTCTGATATTGCTAAAATTTGCATTAACTTCTTGTGCTTCGTGAATAGTGACCACAAAAGTTATTTCTTCAATTTCTGGATTAACTCTTTCTAAGATAACGCCGTAAATAGTCTTATGTTCTTGACTTGGGTTGTTTTGGTCAGGAATCGATTGCAGTACCGAACTGTCAAAGGATTGCAGATTATTGTAAAAAATAAAATATTGATCGTTAGGTATTTTGCCGTCAGCACCTAGCATAAACGCAGAGACATCAATCTCGTAGCTTTGTCCGGCTTCTGTCACCTCCCAACTGAGGGCGATCGCCATTTTTTTTAGATCCGGTGCTTCTTGAGAGATATTAAATCTCTCACCCTTAGTTAATTCCATTACTTATTAAGTTTTAGTTGTGTATAATTATCAAATCAAAAACCGGGCTTTCTATAAAACCCGGTTTCTAGAATCTGAATTAATTTTACCCTACTTTTGAGCATTTTCAGAACTAGGTGGCAGGGTAACGAAATTCCCAAAAGCTCCAACGGTTTGATAGCTTTTTTTGCCTAGTTCAGTTGTATAAATGCTGACCACGCCTAAGTTCTGACGCTGGGTTGTATTGTCGAGCAAGCGTTCGATCGTACTCCGCTGCGAAGTCAGCAAATTCTTGCAACTGCCGATCAAAGTCTCTGCAACGCCGCTCAAAGCTTGGGGCACGCGAGAATCCTTGCACACAGTGGTTTCCAGTTCCTTTTCCAGTGTGCCGGAAGCATAAGTTAGGTATTTATCTCTCGCAGGATTTGTAAATGCCATGCCGGCTGCTAGGAGAGTCAGGGCGATCGCAACTTTGCCGATATTACCGAAAAAATTAGAGGTTGGCTTGTGAGTATTCATTGCTTTATCAATAATCATTTTTTTCTTAGCCCGGTTGAGTTATAAGCTTCTCTTGATTTAATCTACACGTCCTCAGAAACAGATTTCAGAAAGGAGAGGACAGTTTTTGGATTGGAGGCTGGTTGCGAGTAAGTCTCTAACTTGCCTACCTTCCTTTTACTTTCCTTCCTGCGGCAAATCCGCTAAATTTCTAGAATAATACCAATTCCCAAAAGTAGGGAAACGGCATTGCCGTGTCCGGCGCGGGGACGGGGAGTAGGACACGGCAGTGCCGTGTCCCTACGGTTCTTTTTTAAATTGGTATAATCTCCCGATTTTGGGGCGGGTTCTCCGATCCATCCCACAAGAGTTTAACGATTTTTCAGCGCGATTTTTGCCGATCGATCTCCCGCTGCAACTCTTCAATCTGACGCCGCAAAGCCTCCGTCTCGCTGTTAGGCGTTTGGGACTTCACATCAACCGCACCCTCAGCTACAGCCCGCTTGTAGTTCCCCAGCTTAATTTGGCGGTATTCCTCGGAACTCGCCCAGTCTCGCAAATACCGCAGGCGTTCCACCGGGAAAGGGTGACTCAGCATCACGCCTTGACCGCCGTTGTAAAGTAAAAATTTATACACTTGGTTGAGGTTGTCCCGATCGAGCTCTTGATAGTTATCAGACTGACGGATAAATTCTTGCAAACTGCATTCACTAGCATATTTACTGCTAACTCCCGCAAGTTTCATCATCGAAATCATCACGCTATTCAAATCATCCGTTACTAACAAAGCCGCCCGATCCGCCGATAATTCCGCCTTGCGCCGCCACTCGTAAAAAGCGTAAATTAAACCGCTACCGACCATATTTCCCAAACCGAAAGTCATCTCGCCAATTGTCGAAGCAACGCTCATCGCCCACATCGCCATTTGATTTAAAGTTGGATGACCGCATTTAATGTGTCCCAATTCGTGAGCCAATACTACCTTAATTTCCGACTCGTCCAACAAGTCCAAAAGACCAGTATTTAACACTATATAAGGCTGGTTTTTCCCCAAAGCATAGCTGTTAACTGAGGGATTTTGAGACACAAACAAACCAGGTTCTGGAAAAACATCTAAAGCCTGCACGCACTCCCGAAATATATGATAGATGCTGGCATATTGGCGCGGCCCGACTTGTATGCTATTTCCCATTAGGTAAACGAATTGCGGTCGTTCGTAGACAAATTCTACAAATTTGCTGGCAATTAAGTCAAATCCAGGTACGCTGCGTAATGCTGTCTCGGCTTGCCGATCGAGCGGATGCTGAAAAGCTTCGCTAGAAATTCCAGTATAAGTAGGCATAGTTGTTGCAAAAGTTACATTTATGGTGTCAGTGCGGGCGATCGCTGCGGTTGCTAGCTGACGCCTGACTTATTCATTTTATCTCTTGTGGAACAGGCCTGAAAGCCTGTTCAGATTAACGTTAAAATTGTGATTCTGGTAGAGACACGATCGACAAGGGTCTTTCCCTGTGTCTATTAATCAACAATTGGAACGTGCAAAAATGGCTATCCTGCGACTCGAAAACGGTACAACCTACACTCAACTGAGCGACATTGCGCGCGAACTCGCGCCTTTAAACATTCAACTCAACCGTTGGCCCGTGGCTGACCAGCCCGAAATTCGGGAATTGCTAGCCAAAGATGCTCTAGACGATAATCAAAAAGAGCAAATCCTGCAAGCCCTCGACAACTACTTTCAACAACTCCAGCAAAGCGCAGGCTATCAGTCCCGCGACTTAATTGTACTGCACCCAGACATTCCCAACCTCGATGCTCTGCTGTCCAAATTCGACAAGTGCCACATCCACGCCGACGATGAAGTGCGCTATATCGTAGCAGGAGAAGGAATTTTCGGCTTCGTGCGCCCCGACGGTAGCCAAGTAGAACTCACAGTACAGCCGGAAGAATTTATCAACGTACCGGCGAATACAGAACACTGGTTTTATTTGACAGCAGCCCGCAAAATCAAAGCGGTGCGCTATTTTACCACCACAAACGGCTGGACACCGGAGTATACGGATACGGCAATTCGATCGGGCTTAGCTGCTGTCTCTTGAGGGTTTCAATTTTTTAATCCTCAATACGAAAATCGAATAAGCGTTATGATCGGGAAAAAGTTAAGTTTTGTAAAGACCCTTGACTGCAACATTCACACCCAAAAACAGCCTCACCTGGCACGCTCTTAACCCCCTGTGGCAAGGAGCCGAAGACGCAGTACAAAAGGGTTTACCCCACACCAAGCTAGCTCCAGCATGGCAAATACTCCTGCTGGGCGACGGTTCCCCCACCCGTCACCTGCAACTGCTGACAAGGGAACCCACAGAAGTAGATGTCATCGATATGTCCTTAGTGGGTGAAGACACAGACGGCGCACCAGAGCAAATTGTCGCCGTTCCCGGGCCGCGCCTGCGCCGCCAAGTGTGGCTGCGGACGGCTTCGGGACAGCGGTTGGCCTATGCGACTTCTTGGTGGGAAGCTAGTCACGTAGATGAATATTTACAAAATAAATCTTTGCCAATTTGGGCAAGTTTAGCGCGGCTGCGGACGGAATTGTATCGGGACGTGCAGGGCATTTATTGCGGTGATTCGGTAGCTTTGGAATCAGCTTTTGAAGAGTCGGGCCCTTTTTGGGGGCGACACTATTTGTTTTGGCATCGTGGGAAGCCGCTAACCCTGATTTATGAGGTTTTTTC
>JAUBOH010000107.1:0-3744 GCA_036700145.1 Microcoleus occultus BM001215366 | reverse complement strand
ACTGAAGTCCTCACTACAAACTTGCAATTTTTCGCCGCCGAAACTTCACTCGCAAACCGTCGCGCGGGTGCGGAGTCGGGACTCTGATCAAATTCAAATCTTGATCCGGTAAAAGCTCCCAGTCAAATTCCCGAACAATCTTTGCCGCAAATAATTTCATCTCTAACCGCGCGAATTCTTTCCCCAAACATTCTCGCAAACCGCCGCCAAATGGCACGTAACTGAAAGGTTTACCATTTGTCGATCGCTCTTGGTTAAATCGATCGGGATCGAAGCGATCGGGTTCGGGATAAACTGCGCTATCCAGATGAGTCTGATTGATTTCATAAAGCACGCTCCAACCCTTGGGAATTTCGTAGCCGCCGAACGAGCACGCCTTAATTACCTGCCGAAAACCGCCACCAACCGGCGGAACCAACCGCAGCACTTCTCGCATAACCTGCTCTAAATAAGTCATTTGTTTGAGCTGTTCCAATGTTAACTTTTCCGTAGCGGGGAACTGCTGCTGTTCGGCGCGCACTTTTGCCATCACATCGGGATTTTGAGCCAGGAGAAGGCAAAAAGAGGCGATCGCCGAAGTTAGAGTTTCGTGTCCCGCAAACAGCAGCAACAGCACTTGGTCTTTCAACTCCTCCAAACTCAAACAGTTTCCGTCATCGTCGATCGCCGAAATCAGCAAACTCAAAGCATCATTGCCGCTAGGGGTTCCTTGTTGGCGATCGCGAATAATCTTTTCCAATTCTGACAGCAGCAACTTTCGGCACTTTTTCGCCTTGCCAAAATTAGTCCAAGGCACATCTAAAGGAATAGAAAACAAACCATTGCACCAAGTTTCAAAATAATGTCCCAGCGCCGTTTCCGCACCAGCATCAATCCCCACTAACAACTTAGCAGCCACATCAAAAGTATAATTTCTCAGTTCGGGATACCACGCGAACTCGCTCATTTGCGTCCACCTTTGCAAGTAGCGCTGAGTGATATCTTCCATCCCGCCGATGTAGCCGGCCAAAGCTCGCGGTTGAAACGCTTGATACAGCAGCTTGCGCCGATTTTGGTGGTCAGAGCCAGTTTGTAGCGCCAAGGAAAGCGGCCCTAAAAGCGCTTTCGTGCTGGGAGGCCAACTCACAACAAAATATTGGTTTTCGTTGCTTAAAACAAACAAATTCGCCTCTTGGCCGCACACAAACACGGTAGGCTGTCCGAAGATGCTGGTTTTGAAAATTTGCCCGTACTGCTGGTGGCGTTTTTTGGCGAATTGGGAATCTTGCAAAAAGTTGAGTGTATCGCCAATTAACGGCAAACCGAAAGTGCCTGGAGGTAATGCCATTTTAGATTTTAGAATTTGGATTTTAGATTTTAGATTGTTAATATCATATCAAATTTATCGGACTTGCATTCCTGACTACAAACCAATTTAATTTTATCTTCTTTGAATCGGAACTTTGAGGATAAATTCAGTGCCTTTTCCCACCACCGACAAACACTTGATTTCACCTTTATGTTTTTCGACAATAATTGAATGGGAAATCGCCAAACCCATCCCTGTTCCAGAACCAATCGGTTTTGTAGTATAAAATGGGTCAAATATCCGCTGCTTGACTTGATCGGTGATACCTGCACCATTATCAGCAATTACGATCGTAGCAAAATTATCTTTTACCTTTGTACGAATGCCGATAATTCCCCGATTTTTGAGCGGTTCTTGTAAAGCGTCAATAGCGTTAGCGATAATATTCATAAACACCTGATTCAACAGTCCGGCGTAGCACTCCACCAGCGGTAATTGTCCGTATTCTTTGATGACTTGAATGGCGGGGCGATCTGGCTGAGCTTTCAGACGGTGTTCTAAAATCATCAACGTGCTGTCGATGCCTTCGTGAATGTTAACATTTTTCATGTCCGATTCATCGAGGCGAGAGAAATTCCGCAAACTCCTCACGATATCCCGGATGCGAGTGGCTCCCACCTGCATCGAAGACAGCATTTTCGGCAAGTCGTCTAGCAAGAAATCTAGCTCTAACGCCTGTATTTCCTCCTGAATCGCTGGAGCAGGTTCCGGGTATTCATCTCGATACATTTGCAGCAGTTTCATCAGGTTTCTGGTGTATTCTTCTGTGTAGGTAAGATTGCCGAAAATAAAGCTGACGGGGTTATTGATTTCGTGGGCAATTCCTGCTACCATCTGACCAAGACTAGACATTTTTTCTGCTTGAACGAGCTGAGTTTGAGCTTGCTGGAGTTCCCACAGAGTTACTTCTAGTTGGGCAGCTTGTTCTTGCGCTATCCGGGCTGAATCGACGCTTTGAGTGTAGAGTTCGGATTGACTGATGGCGATCGCCAATTGATCGCAAATTGCCCCGATCAACTCGACTTCGTCTTTTGTCCACCTCCGCACCTCGCTGCAAGAAACGCAACCAAGAACACCAGTTAAACCCCCAGCACTTTTAATCGGCAAATCCAACACAGACTTGTAACCTAGCTGCAACAAAAATTCCCGTTCTAATTCATCGCTTACAGTTGTAACATCATCTATTTGATAGACTTCCAAATTGGCAATTTTTTGTGGCAGCGTACTCGTTATGTCAGCAGGAAAATAACCCATTGTTGAGAACAAGTCATCATTTTTAGCTTCGTGCACGACATTCCAAGCAGGCGGCGAAGCGTCGGGTAAATACCAGAGAAACAGACAGCGATCGAGTTGCAGCAAGTCGCGAATCTGTCGCACAGTTGTGGCCAAAATAGTATCCAAATCGAGAGAAGCACGGATTTGACTGCCTAGTTGGTTGAGCAATTTTTGCTGCATTGCTGCTGAGGTCGCCTCGGCGGCTGCGAGACGAGATTTTTCATAAAGTTCGGCTTGATTGAGGGCGATCGCCAATTGATTTCCTACAGCCATTAACAGTTCCACTTCCTCGTCTCTCCAGCGCCGCGGGCCGCCACAAGTAGCGCAGAGGATCACGCCAATTGGGCCCGACTGTGTTTGAAGGGGAATGTCCAGCAGAGAATTTAATCCTAAAGCTCTTAAAAATTCTCGTTCTCCTAGATCGGTTACTGTCTCAACATCATCGATCCGAATTATTTCCAAATTGCAAATCTGCTCGGTAATAGAAGGAGTTTGCTCGACAGGATATAAACCTAACATTGAGGGCAAATCGGCATTTTTTGCCTCGTATGTCACATTCCAAGCTGGCGGCGAAGCCTGGGGCTCATACCAAATAAACGAACACCGATCGAGTTGCAGCAACTCGTGAATCTGGTGCACAGTTGTTGCTAAAATAGTATCCAAATCCAGAGAAGCGCGGATATTGCTCGCTAGTTGGTTCAGCAGCGCTTCCTGCTCGGCTAACTTGCGGAATCTCACTTCGGAATCTTGTAATCTTATTTGAGATTTTTTTTGATCCGTCACATCCAAACCCAAACCAATCAAGCCGATCGCGTTACCCCAATCATCTTTGATCTGAGTTTTGATCACCTCCAAATGGTGAGATTCACCGTCAGCCAACTGGAGAATTTCTTCAGCATAACAAGGAATATCTTGGCTCCAGGCTTGCACATCAGATGCCATGCAGTTAGCAGATGCTTCTAATCCCAGAACTTCGGAATAGTGAGATGCTGCTAAAAATGTTTCTTCAGGTATAGCTACATCTTCGCAGAAAGTTTTGTTAACTAATAACATCCGCCCGCTAGCATTTGCCATCCACACCCAGATCGGAGCATTGTCAATAATTCCCCTCAAAGTTTGCT
>JAUBOH010000106.1:0-17543 GCA_036700145.1 Microcoleus occultus BM001215366 | reverse complement strand
GCAGTGCCGTGTCCCTACCCATTAATTGTAGGGACACGGCACTGCCGTGTCCTGCGTTTATATCATTCCGAAGAAGAGAGGATTTGATATTATTCCTTCTGGTTTCTCGGACAAATATAAACTGGCAGGAATATATGTCTTTTTGTAACAACTAATTCATCTTCATAAGTTCTTCAGCTTTTAGTTTTAAGTTTAATCACATAGTCAGGATTTAATCCTGACTTTTGGCAGACACCTTGGGAGAAGACGACAATGCCCTCAGCTTACATTTTGCTACTGATAGTTTCTCTGGCAGCCGTCTGGATTTACTGGCAAACCTCTCAAGATATTTTTGTGCTTGTGGCATTGGCCGGACTGGGTTGTTTTGTTTGGGGTTTCTCTTGCGCCCCTTGGAGCGTTCAGCTTCTGATTGTGGTGTTGCTGTTGGGTCTCCAAAAGTGCTACTTGCGAGACGCTCAAAGTTTTGAGTGAAAAAAGATTTTTTATTGTTGTGTCTGAAGTTAAGCTCCACCCGCATTTGTCAATCTCTGTAATGAATTCGTTATCGCTCCATATCTTAAAGAAGGTTTAAAATATCATGAATAGTTGCCCTTGTTGCTCCTCTAAATTGCTCCGCCACGCTCGACACAATCGCGTTTATTGGTTCTGCTCGCACTGCTGGCAGGAAATGCCGGATCTGTCGGAGATGATTTTAGGTAACAGCCTGCGGACTCACAAAGGGGAGGGTTTGGTGAAGCTTCCTGCTTTGACTCCTAAAGTGAGGATTTTGGATTCGATAGGAATTGCTTAGGAAAGCTGGAGTTGGTCTCGCGATAAATATTGAGACGGAAAAGATTTTTGATTGTGCCATCGGTGAGATTTTTTTAATAAAAATGCAAAATCTCCTCCACTGTAAGTGAAGGAGATTTGTTGGCGGGCGATCGCACTTGTGATGGGGTCGATCGCCTGCTAATTTCAGCTTTTGCAGTTGCGCTGATTACATCAAGCCGATTTGAGCCAGAATACCTTGACCGGTCAGAAATTCGGTGGCCAGCCCGATCGCGAAGCCCAGCATTGCCAAACGGCCGTTCCAGGTTTCAGCGAACTCAGTGAAGCCCAATTTTGCGTCTTTGTTTTCCATGACCAGAAACCTCGTTGTAATTTCAACCTTATGTAACTAAACTTAACACAACAGTAGAAACATTGCAACATATTTTTACATTGGGTTTCCAGATGGCGGAAATAAGGGGGAGTCGGGGAGAGGGGGAGAGTGGGAGAGCGAGAGGGGGCAGTTTGTACAGAGATAGTCTGCGGAATGTTATAATTGTGCGCGCGGACTCGCCCCGACAAGCTTTGTAATGGTGACAAACTGCGATGAAACTGATTAAGCGGACGGCTCTTTATTTTCAGGACGGTCGATCGGACAAAATATACGAAGTCGATTTGTGTCAGGCGAGCGAAAACCTGTACTCGGTCAACTTTCGCTACGGCCGCCGCGCAGCTAATCTCAAGGAAGGCACAAAAACCGATACAGCAGTGCCCTTAGCCCAAGCTGAGAAAGTTTTCGACAAGCTAGTGGCCGAAAAGGTAAAAAAAGGCTACCGGGAAGTTGTCAGCGAGGCCCCAAGCGCGCCCGATGCAGTACCCGCAGCTTGGCGCGAGCAAGCTATTTTGAACAATCTCGCCACCGGAGGCAGTGCTAAATGGCCTCTGGAACGGGCGATTTGGCGCGCTGGGGAGCTGAAAATTGCCGAATCCGGGCCGGGACTGATTAATTTAATCGGTACGGGAGAACCGCTGCGAGACTACTGTATTGCTTGGAGTTTGGGTTGGTGTGGGGGCGAGGGTGCTGTGGCTGCGCTAACTCTGCTTTATCGAGATGCTGCGACTGCGGAGTTTGTGAGGAGAATTGCTTTTGAAGGATTGCTGAAGTTGGCGGATGAGGAAGCGCGATCGCACTTGCGATCTGAAGCGATCGAATTGCTGCCGGTGGAGTTGCGCGAATTAGCCCGAAATGGCAGCGCTGAAGCATTTTCAGCAGCATTGAAAACTCATCTTGACACCAAAGATTGGAAGCTTTTTGCTGTGATTGATGAAGCTTTTTCGACAGCAGTGAAAACTGATCTCGACAGCCAAGATGGCAGGCGTTTTGCCGTACTTGATACTGTTTATCAAATTGACAACGAGTGCGTGCGATCGACCTTACTGGATATCTTAAAAACAGCACCGCTGCGACCAAATTATTTTAAACCAATTCGCCACATCTTCAAAATGGCTGAATACCGCCGCGATGCCGAAGTATTTGCCATTATTGCCGATCGATTGGAACGAGAGCAAGCCATGTACCGCAGCAACAGCTACGGTGTTTATATTCCCGGCGGCGGTTACTTGAAAAAGATTGAATGGAAAAAGAACAAAAAAACCAATCAATACGAATCAGTTAAAGCCCGTGAATTCCAAAATGAAATGCAGAGTCCCAATGCCAGAATTGCCTACAGCAGCAATACTCGCGAATATTTGCTGCGGCGGGTATGGCGGACTCTCAAACAATTAGGCGAAGAGGGCGATGCTGATTATGTAAAAATGGCTGTCAGTATTTTGCTGCAATACGTTGATAGCGATGCCGAAGCAGTTTTGCAGAACACTTATTATCGATGGAATCCCTCTACTTGGACGCGATTTGAGTCCGGCACCGCTGAATGGGATGTTTTTGCCGGTTACTTAACCTTTAACCGCATTCTCTACGAAAACAGCCCGCGCTATGCTTATTTTACCAATTCCCAAGCGTGGCGCTGCAAAGAAGGTTACAAACCCGGAGATCCGGAACCGTCCGTGCGAGAAGAAGCTTTCCCGGAAATTTGGGAACAAAATCCCGATCGGCTTTTGCAGCTATTATTAGAAAGCAACTGTCGCCCGGTGCATCATTTCGCTGTCAAAGCCCTGAAAGCCTGTCCGCAATTTTTGGCTGCGATAGATGTCAGTACAATCGTTAAAATTATCGATCGACCTTACGATGTCACCGCAGAATTGGGTGTAAATTTAGCCATTCAAAATCAGTATAACAGATATCCAGACAACCGGGAAGTTATTTTAGCGGTTATTAACTGCGTGTTTCAAGGCGGGCGAGAATCAGCTTATCAGTGGATTGAAGAACAGCGCGATCGCATTTTAGAAGACAGCGAATTAATTGCCTCTTTAGTTACCAGTTTGCACGGAGATGCGCGCCAATTTGCCCGCCGTTTATTAAGCTCGTCAATTATGAGCGATCGAACTGCAAAAGTGTTAATAGGCAGAATTATCGCTCATTTGCTGGCATTAGAGACAGCATCTATATTGCCAACTTACACCTCAATTTTAGCAGCAGAAATAGCTGAAATTTTACTGTTTTGTTTTCCCGCACAACTGCAGAGTTTGGGATTGGGAGTAGTGTTGGATTTGCTGCGGCATCCGATCGCCGAAATTCAGGAATTGGGCGCGAGAATTTTGCTCAACCACGAAATCAGCGCCGCTAATTTGCCTCCTGAATTAATCGAATCATTGATTGACTCTCCTTACGAACAAATTCGGGGAATTGGCATCAGGTTGTTCGGGCAACTTTCCGACGCAATCCTGACAGGCGACAAGCGAATTTTGCTAGTAGGAATGGCAGTCAACGCTTTAGCCGACATTCGCAATGCAATTGGGCCAGTAATTCATCGTTTAGCAGCAGCCAATCCCGAATTTAGCGCTCAGTTGGCAGCGGACTTTATCAATGTTTTAATGCTGCCAGAAAGGCATGAAGGAGTGCACAGCTACTTAATCAATTTGCTGCGGGAAGATTTACCTGGATGGATGCCAAGTATGAATCGAGATACAGCTTGGCTGCTGCTAAAAACCAAGTCTTCAGCCGCACAGGAATTAGGAGGATTTGTACTCAGTACAAATTGCGCGGATTGGACAGCAGAATTTGATACAATTGAGATAGTAAAACTTGCCAGTCACGAAATTTTGTCTGTACGGGAAGCTGCGAGACAAATGTTTTTGCAAAAGCTAGATGTGATTCGCGCCAATTCTCAAGAAATGCTGTCAGCCGTGCGAATGCTGGAGGCTAAATGGCAGGATTCGCGGGAATTTGCCGCGAGGATTTTTCGCACAGAATTGAGTGAGGAAGATTGGACTCCCGAGGTAATGGTTAGTCTTTGCGACAGTATTCGGGAAGACGTGCGGCAGTTTGGCAGAGATTTGGTGATTCGCTATTTTCGAGATGAGTGCGGACACGATTATTTGCTGAAGTTTAGCGAACATCCGTCGGCGGATATGCAGTTGTTTGCTACTAATTATTTGGAGAGTTATGCAATCAGCAATCCTGAAAGAATTCGGGAATTGGCGCCATTTTTTGTCAGCGTTTTGTCGCGGGTGAATAAAGGAAGAGTTGCGAAACAGCGAGTTTTTGCTTTTCTGGATGCGGAAGCGCAAAAAAACGAGCAATCTGCAAGGGTGGTAGCGGAAATTTTAACCAAGCAATCGGCTACAATTGCGATCGCAGATAAAGCGACAGCTATTCAAACTATGCTGAAAATTCGCAGGAGTTATCCTCAGCTTGACTTACCAATTCAGGTAAAGCCTGTAGTTGAGGTGAGGAGTTAGTTTACAATAAGATTTGTTTAATTTTGATATTAGGAGGGGCGAGGGATGGTAAATTTTGGATTAAATTGGATGTCAATCCTCGGTATTGTCGATCTAGCTTTGGCGATCGCATATCTAGTTACAGCGATATTGAATGCGGGAATGCGATCGCGCATCATTGGCGGTTTGGGGATAACTTTTTACATCATTCAAGGATTGATGGCAATTGTTATTTTGCCCTTCTGCGGTTTTATTTTATTGTTTAATGGATGGCGGCTAGATCCGATTTTGGCAACTCAGCAATTTTTGCTGCACGTATTGTTGATTTACTTGGCATTTAAAGATGCTTTTATCTTCGGTATAGTTTCTCGACAATCTCAGCGGTGATTTGTTAGGATAGTTAAGGGCGATCGTACTTATGCCAAAAAAGATTAGACAAATAAAAATACGACTTACGCACTCCGACTCAAGAAACCGGGTTTTTTACCGATATTAAAGGCTATCAACCAGTATTAAAAAAAACCCGGTTTCTAACCACCCCTGCTTAAGTCCTATAGAATATTCGATCGCCATTCAAAGCTAAAAAGCAAATAGTAACAAATATTATGGAATTTAACTACTCTTACAAAGGCAGCAGCGGAGTTACAGAAAGCGGCGGCAACACTCAAATGTCATTCTCCCCAGACACCAAACGCCCGCCCACTTATTTTATCGGAGAACTGCGCCAAAACGTCGCCTTTCGCGAAGCCATCAGCGCCTTGCACGATGTCGTAGTTTCCGACATGAAGTTCCAACCGAAAGACAAAACAGCTTACAAAGAATGGGTTGCTAGGCAACAGGAAATCGACTGGCAGCTAGTAGCTTCGCAGCGCCAACAACTAGCAAATAAAATTCAGCCGCTGCAAGCAGAATTAGACGGATTAAATAAGCAGAGTTTCCAGCGTTTAGCACCTTTTTATCAAGCCAGACAACAATACTTCAACTACATTTATGAAAAAGACCGCGATGCTTGGTTCGTCCTCGATCCGGTAATTACAGTGCATCCTGACGAAGTATTTTTCGAGTGTTTCAGCCAGGATGAATCGAGTTACGGCAGATTGGGCGCCAGCTACGAAGTGTTTAAAAATATCAGCGAATTTGCCTGCGGTACAACTAACATCGACTATTCCGCCGCGCTGTACGATGAATTCCAAAAAATCCGCAGTTACAAAACAACTTCCCTGCAAGTAGACCCCTCCGGTTTTGAAGTTCAGACAGTAAATGAAGAGTCATTTAAAGAAGTAAAAATCGATTTGCCCGACAGTTGGGTGAGGGGATTTCTGCAAGTCAGTTCCGCAATGTCTTTACCGGCAGTGCGGTTTGATTTGCACCCGATGGACATCCACAATATTTGTTTTATCTTGCGCCGCTACAAGGAAAAACAAGGCCCGCGCAGTATGCGCTACCACCTGAAGCCGGGGGAACCGGTGCGGGTGATTTTTGACCCTTGGGGAACGGAAGTAGTTTGCGCGCGATCGATCTATACTGGTTCCCAATCACAGCAAATTCGCGTTTGGGGAAGGCGACGCATTCACATTCTCGAAAGACTGATTCCCGCCGCCAAGAAATTCACAGTTCACCTGTTAGGAACGGGAATGCCTTCTTTTTACGTTGCCGATTTAGGCGATATGTCTTTTACCTTGGGACTATCAGGATGGAGTGCCAATGATTGGTCGCAATCCGGCAATTTTGATTTAATGGCCCCCCGCGCCGATGTTGATGCTGGAACGCAGCAATTAATTTTTGATGCCCTCAAGGAAAATTGGGTAGAAACAGCCGACAGTTTGGCAACAAGACTGAGGTTAAGTCGGGCCGCAGTTTTGGGCGCATTGAGTGCGTACACGCAAGCGGGAAGGGCAATTTACGATTTGAACAAACAGGTGTATCGAGTGCGGGAATTGAGTCGGGAACCTTTGCCAATGGAACGGTTGAGATTTGCCAACGAGAGAGAAGAAAAAGCAACCCGTTTCCTGAGTCAAAATGCGGTACGAGTGACCGATTTTACCAGCGATTCGTCCGGCGCATTGACTTTGCAAGGAAGCGTCCGGGAAAAGGAAAAAACTTTCAATCCGCACTTGACAATTGATGCAGACGAACGTATAATGAATGCAGAATGTACTTGTAATTGGCACCAGCAAAACAAGCTGTACAAAGGCCCTTGCGAACACATTTTAGCGCTGCGAATGCAGCACTCTCGGAGCGTTCAATAACTGAATAAATCGCGCGCAAAAATTGGTAAACGGCCTTGCAATCCGGGCGGTGGATCGCCGTCCTTGCGCTTAGTTGAGACAAGCATCACTAGCCAGCTCTTGACTGTGCGGGGCTTCAGGTACTACTGCTATTGCGGTGTGGCTTCTGCGAAGCCAATGAGCAGTAGTACCTGGCCCCGCTGGAGTTGAGCAGTCTAGTCCTGGGGGGTTTACGAAGGGGCAACCAATTGGCGGCGCGCGATTTTTTTTATTTGTCAGGACTTACGCAACGGGCATCGGGAATTACTTCTTTCGAGTCCGAAGAATTAGTATTATTGAACCGCGAAGGCGCGAAGGACGCGAAGGAAGAAGGAAGAAGAAGGAAGAAGCTGTAGGGTGCGTCGCCACCCTTAAATTCCCAAAAAAAATCGACAATCTAATAGCGACGCACCGGTGCGGAATAGTTCAGGAAACAAATCCAACACTTCTTTTGTTGCAAGACTTGAGAGAAATAATATTAGATGCGAAGGTATTTCACAAAAATACTCATCACTTCACCACTTTTAGCAGTTGGTAGCAGGGGACTCCAGACACCAACATCAGCGTACCCGCGGGCGTGGAGTGCGTGAATTGCACTTCTGACAGCTTGAGGAGAACCTATCAGCAGATGTTTGAGGGGTTCTTTCTCAGGGTTTGCTGCGTCGGGAGTTAGCAGGGAGGCGGGAAGTTGAATGGCGTCGCGGCCGGAATTGGATAAAAAACTCTGTGTCACTGTCGTTAAAGGCTTTTGCAAGTTGAGTGCTACATCCAAAAAAATACAACACCCAGCCCGATCGCAGCTACAAGTTTAGTGTAATTATTCACCTAGTTTTTTAGATTTATTTTTAATTCGCTCCAGTACCTCCTCTAAAAAATCTTCGTTTTTGCCAGCAACCTCGATTATCTCTCGCAGCGTGTCAGCGTATGACAAGGTACGCTTGTGGTGGTCGGGCATTTTTTCAAAACTCGGCCCCCACCGCTTGACGGCATCAATATTGACGCCTAAAACCTTTACCAGCAGCAGGTTGCAACGAGCTTTGTAGCCTCTGGCTGTTTCTTCTTCTTGTGTGGCGTGGAACCACCGACGGCAAAAATCCCAAGCTTCCATTGACTAACTCAGCAAGCTAAACCATTTGTCGCGTCGCGACAGTTGTGCAAGTTCGCAACATAGTGGAAAAATTACACTGTTTTAGGAGTATGGTATCACTCCCTTTGGTGTAAAATTTCCCCTAATAGACTATAGCTGACAATGTTGGCTCAAGGCTAAAACATGAGGGGCGATTCCCTACGGGATAGCTACGCTTGACGTACCTTGTAGACTTTCTGAGCAGCAGTCGATTTGGAAGGGCGATCGGCAAAAGATTATAAACTAATTAAATAAAAGCCTGTTTATTAAAAAAAACTGGCTTTTACGAAAAACTCACAGCTCTGAATGTAGCAACAAAAAAGAAAGGCAAGTAAAAACAACGTATGGCTATTAGCAATCACGAACGAGTTGGCCGAAATTTACACCTATTATGTCAGGGATTGTATCCTTATCTTAAACAGGAAATGCAGGCAGTTCACAGCAATAACTGGGAAACAGAAGCTAAGTCTTGCTTAGCTAACTATAAACTACTGAAGAACAAATCAGTAGAGATTATTCTGAGTGAAGATGTTGGGATGCTGCTGTCAGTCATATCAAAGCAGTGGGAGAACGTTTTCAAAAAAAAGTTAACTTCCACAGAAAACAGTCTAGTGGTTGAACTTATCCAAGTCCGCAACAATTGGGCGCACCAATCCCCATTTTCCACCGCTGACACCTATCGCGCCCTCGACAGTATTGCCCGACTACTAAAAGCTGTCTCCGCATCACAAGCCGATATTAAAGAAGTAGAAAAGCAGCAGCAAGAAGTCCTGCGACTCCTGTCTCAAGAACAAATTCGTCAAGAAAATCGCCATTTTTCCGCTGAAGAAGTCCGCATTAGAGAAAGATTGAGCGATTTACTAAAACAGCTACCTTTTCAGGAAGCATATCTGCTAAATCAGGCACTCACTCACCGCTCTTACCTTTACGAAAATCCTGAAGCAGTCAGCAAAGACAACGAGCTATTAGAATTTCTCGGCGATGCCTTGCTGACTTTTCTAAGTGGCGAATATCTCTACCGCCACTACTCAAATAAAAAAGAAGGTGAACTAACTCGCCTGCGTTCCTTGTTGGTGGAAGACAAGCAATTGGCAAAGTTTGCTGCCGCCTTGGCTATCGGTAAGTGGATGCTGCTAGGCAAGGGTGAGGCAACAAGTGGAGGCACAACCAAGCAGTCGTTGCTCAGCAACACTTTTGAAGCAATTATCGGCGCCTATTTTCTCGATTCTGGCATTGAGGCAGTCCGTGATTTTGTAGAACCTCTATTTACGCCAGTAGTGGAAGAACTTATTTCTTCTGGGCCAGAACCGGACTCTAAGATTCTTGTAGACTCAAAAAACCGCTTTCAGGAGTGGGTACAGACCAACGGCGACACAACTCCGCCCAAATACGTGACAGTTCAGGTACAAGGAACGCCGCCTCACGCGCCCGAATTCCTCGCTAAAGTTTGCGTTGCTGACAAAGAATTTGGAGAAGGTAAAGGCAAAAGCAAAAAAGATGCTGAGAAAAATGCAGCAGAAGATGCTTTAGCTAGGCTTAAAAAACGCGGATTGATTTAAACTAGAAAAGACAGGTAAAAACTACCAACTTTGCCCTATGACTGACCAGCCGCGCACTCGCCAGGAATTGTACGATCGCATCCGCGCCACCAGCAAAGAAGAATTCATTCTCGAAGAAATGATCCGCTTCGGTTTCTGGCCCGCACAAGGCGAAATTCCCCAAGATCCGGCCGACGAAATTCGCCGCATCGGGGAAATTCGGCGGGAACTTGACGAACTGCGCCGGGAAAATTCGCGGCTGCACAACGAACAAGCACTCCGCAAGGAAATGCTCAAACAGCGACTGATTCAGTCGCGCCAAAAACAGCAGGAAACGAAAGAACTGCGCGAAAAAGAGCGGCAACAGCGATCGGAAAATTGGCAGCAGCGAAAACAGCAAGAAATTTGCTACTTGGGCGATGAAGTATCTGGCGGACTTAACCACACTAACTGCAACGAAGAACGGCTGCAAAGCTATCAGTTACCGCTTTGCAATACAGCAGCAGAAATTGCGACTGCGATGGACATCAGCATCGGACAATTGCGGTTTCTTGCTTTTTCCCGCAAAACTTCCCACATCTCCCACTACATCCGGTTTAAAATACCTAAAAAAACTGGGGGAGAAAGGCTAATTTCCGCTCCCATGCCCCGCCTCAAAAAAGCACAGCACTGGATTCTTGTCAACATCTTAGAAAAACTCGAACTCCACGACTGCGCTCACGGCTTCCGTTCCAGCCATTCGATCGTGACAAACGCACAACCTCATGTCGGCTCGGAAGTTATTATCAACTTCGACCTCAAAGACTTTTTCCCCTCAATTTCTTACAAGCGAGTTAAGGGACTTTTTCAATCTTTTGGATACTCAGAAGCCGGCGCCACAATCTTCGGATTGTTGTGCACGGAACCGGAAATTGAAGAATTAGAATTAGACGGCAAAACTTATTTTGTGGCAGTTACGGAACGCCATTTGCCCCAAGGTTCTCCCGCAAGTCCAGCTATTACGAATTTGCTGTGCCGCCGCCTGGATAAAAGGCTCGATCGCATGGCTGGAGAATTGGGATTTGTTTACACTCGCTACGCCGACGATCTGACATTTTCGGCATCGGGAGATAGCCTGCAAAACATTTGTAATGTACTCAGGCGCACGGAGTCGATCGTTACTCATGAAGGATTTAGGATTAACGAACAAAAAACTCGGATCTCGCGGAAAAATCGGCAACAAGAAGTTACTGGAATTGTTGTTAACGAACAACTCAGTATTTCTAAGAAAGTGTTGAAACGCTTCCGCGCTGCTTTATTTCAAATTGAGAAAGACGGGCCCGAGGGTAAGCGGTGGGGGAATTCGGAGGATGTTATCGCATCCATTCAAGGTTTTGCTAATTTTGTAGCAATGGTAAATCCTGAGAAAGGTGCAGAATTTATAGAACAGGTTAAAACAATTAAAAATAAGTGGTAATATCGCCATTCTAAAGTTTGTAGTGAGGACTTCAGTCCTTTCTCTCGCTGTCCAAGACTCAGAAACCGGGTTTTTTAGGAAATACTGCATCCACACCTTTAATAAGGGTAAAAAAACCCGGTTTCTGAAGGTATTGATGCGTTTTGGAAGCTCGAAGTTATAGTAAATAAGGACTCAGTTGTACTACAAAAAAAATATTTTTTGCCTAAAACCACCCTTTCTTTCTCAGAGTAGAAGCTTTTTTAGCTATCCGAATTAAAGCTCTAGGCGACATATCTTTATCCACAGTCATGCGAGAGATGCGGTAGTTATTTTGCAGTCGGTTTACTCGGAATAAATTGTCATCGTACAAAAAGCCGGTTAAATGATATTTAGGCAAAATCTCTTCGACTTCCGTGTCTGATGCGCCGTAGGGATAGGCGATGTGAGCGCCGATTACTTTATTTTTGTCTAAATCTCCCATACATTTTCTCAACTCTAACTTAGATTTAGCAATTTCAAATTCTAATTCTTTCCCACTCACCTTAGTTAAATTTTTGTGAGTAAAACCGTGAGACTGAACGTCATAAAAACCTTTTTGGTATCCATCTCTTAAATCGTTGCAAGTAGTGTGGGGTAAAAAATCTCTGCCCATATCGACACCTAAAAAGTGAGGATTGATAAATAACACAAATTTACCCTTTTCTTTGTACGTAAGTGACAGTTTTTCTAATAGCGGAAGTGCATTTTCATGAACGCCTTTGTAGCCGTCGTCAAAGGCGATCATAATTGGTCTTTTACCGATATTTTGAGCGGGTATGGGCTGCGACTTGTCAATAAAGTATACGTACAAGTCTTGAGATGATAAAAACCAATAGTTTTCTTTAATTAGATATTCTAAAAATACTGAAAAATCTTGTTTGGTGTAGTCAGTGGGAAAAGCGAGCCTGCGAGGCGGCATTTCGGCGGGATTTCGAGTGTCTACAATGTCGTGAAAGCCGATAATCGGGATTTTGACGAAATTAGATTCTACTGTCGAGCCAGAAATACCTATACTGATTGCAAAGATCAGCAATAAGTAGATCGGTTTGGCTTTGTGTAGCAGGCGAGAGAGAAAATCTCGCAGGATTTTTATGTTTTCTAACAATTGCTCGCTCCTCATTCTTCGATCGCCAATCTGCGTGCTATTCATCTCTACCATTAATAGAGGTAAATTCAGCAAGATTGACATTTTTTTTGCTGTTTTTCAGTCTGGGACGCATCAATACCCAAGAAACCGGGTTTTTTACCGAGATTAAAGGCTATAATGGAGTATTTTCGTAAAAAAACCCGGTTTCTGCCTCCAGGAAAGTTTGTTTAAAATCTAGGTGGAGTGTGCGGGCCGTTGGCGAAGCTTGCAGAAGAGGCTCGCCCGAATTGATTGCCCGATCGCACAATGCGCTATAATCGGGAGTTGCTTGGTGTGTTACCGCCGTCGATCGAGGGCTGCAATGGCAGAAATCCGTTGACGAGTGCGTCCGTGTCGATCGTACTTTTTGGAAATATCAGAGCAATTGATGTCTACTCAAAATCCGACTACCCTAACTGTTGAAGCAGCACAACAAATCCTCAAAGATTTCACTTGTCTGGATATGCAATCTGTAGCATCGCCGCTGGAAAAACAGGCACTCCGTCAAGCGATTTTGCTGGTAGCAAGTTTGTCGGATTACCAAATGCTGGGAGTGTGCGCGTCTTCGACGGGTGAGGGTTTTTCAGCTTTAGAAACTTATTTGAAAGCTTTGGGATATCAAGCTGTTTTAGATCCCAGTGCTTTTTCTGCATTTGCTGGTTCTGTTTATATTAAGTTCAATACTTTGAAGGGTTCGTATTATGTTGACGGTTATATCGGAACTTACCGGGGCGTTTTGGTGTCGTGTCAATCTTCCTCAGAAGGTGGAGTTACCGGCACTTACGGTCATTTACCTCTCGATTTATTTGTTGATTAATTGGGAATTGGGCATTGGGCATTGGGAATTGGGCATTGGGCATGGGGCATGGGGCATGGGGCATTAGTAACAGTCAACTGTCAACAATCAACTGTCAACAGTCAACTGTCAATTAACCCTTACCAACGAGCAATTCTGGCTCTGGTTCCGGCGCAGTTTCTTCTGGCGGTAATCCCAAAACATCGCTGTATAACTTGACGTATTTTTTGGCAGAAATATCCCAGCCAAAATCTTCTCTCATGCCGCGCTGTTGCAGTTCTTTCCACTTATCTTTGTAGCGGAAACTTTCCCAAGTTCGGATCATGCAGGTGAACAAGTCGAGGGGTTCGTAGCGATCGAAACAGTAACCGGTACCGGTATTGTCGATCGGGTTGTTGTGGGAAACCGTATCGACTAAACCGCCGGTGCGGCGCACCATTGGCACGCAGCCGTAGCGGAGGGCGAGCATTTGGCTGATGCCGCAGGGCTCGAAACGGCTTGGCATCAGGAAGGTGTCGCAGCCTGCGTAAACGCGACGGGAGAGGGCTTCGTTGTAGAGTAATTGGGTGGACATCCGACCGGGATAGCGGGCTGTCATTTGCCAGAGTTGGGTTTCGTAGTAGCGATCGCCCGTTCCGAGTACAATAAACTGAGCGTCGGTATAGGCCATGAACAGATCGAGCATTTGAATTATCAAATCCAATCCCTTCTGTTCTACCAGCCGCGTCACCATGCCGATTAAAAAGGCACCTTTATTCACTTCCAAACCAACTTCTTCTTGCAGGGCTATTTTGTTAGCTGGGCGCTTTTCAATAGTATCAACACTGAATTGTTGATGGAGGTACTTGTCTGTTTCTGGGTTGTAAGATTCTGTATCAATTCCGTTCAAAATGCCCGATACCTTGCCGCCGAGGAAAGACAGCAAACCTTCCAAAGTTTCCCCGTAAGCTGGAGTTTTGATTTGCTCGGCGTAAGTCGGCGAAACTGTATTTACTCGATCGGCAAACTGTACTGCGGCAGCCATTGTATTGTGACCTTGCATATACCACGGACACCAAGTCATCTGCTCCAAACGCCAGCGCCAAGGCCCTTGATAAGCTAAATTGTGAATAGTAAAAACCGTGCTGATATCGGGGTCTTGGCTCATCCAAACAGGTATCATCCCTGTATGCCAGTCGTGACAGTGGATAATTTGGGGCTTCCAGTGATTCCAGGCAAATTCAGCGGCAGCATTAGCAAAAAAAGTGAACCTCCAGTCTTCATCTAAACCGCCGTAAACGCGGCGGGGCAAGAAAGATGGATGTTGCAATAAGTATAAAGGTACATCGGTTCCTGGCAAAACAGTTTCAAAGACGGAGAAGCTTTGGAACATCGCCGCCCCATTCCAAACAGGTTTTTTGGGAACGTCCATTTTGTCGGAGACGAAACCGTAGTAGGGCATAAAGATGCGGACATCGTGGCCCATACGGCGCAGAAATTTAGGCAAAGCGCCGACGACATCGCCCATACCGCCCACTTTGGCTAGGGGTGCTGCTTCGGCGGATACAAATAAAATACGCATTATTTTTTTGTGTTCCTGGAGGTAGTTAGTCTAGATCAAGTTTAAATGGGGAGGGTCACATTATTAACGCAGCGCCCAAAAAACCAGTATAAATCTGAGTTGCTGTGTTGCGATCCAATAGCTGCAAGCTTCGCTAACGCACTTTACTCAAGAACGCGAGATCCATTTTTCCCTCCGTGTTTATCGGCGCCGCTCTGCGCTGAACAAAAGAGCGATCGATTTTATGATAAATATTGAATAAAATCTGTAGGGGCGGGTTCACCGATGAATTTTGCCACCCACCGATAATCTTGATAAACCCGCCCCCACCCAACCGATAACCCCGAATAACTATTCCCGCCCCACCGTTAAATACAATTAATTGTTAATTTTTTGGTGGGGTGGGGGCGGGTTTTTATCATTTGTCGGTGGTGTCAAATATCTAGGCGAACCCGCCCCTACATTGGTGGTTAAATGTGGGATAAAATCTACCGACAGTTACCGACTAATTCTCGGAATCATCCTCAAAAGTCTCCTCAAATCCAGCTAAAAAGTCATCCAAAGCAACCGAGGCGATCGCCAAATTAATACTATCAGCATCTTCCAATCCCCACGTATTCACCCCAACAACTTGACCGGCCATATTAATCAACGGGCCGCCCGAATTTCCCGGATTAATCGCCGCATCAGTTTGCAAAACCTTCACCTCAGCAACATCATCATCATCTTCGTCGCCTTCCTCATACTCATCCGGTTCGCGAATTGCACTAATAATACCTTGAGTTACAGTTGAAGCAAACTGCCCCAAAGGATTGCCCACAGCAATTACCCGATCGCCCACTTTCACATCAAAAGACAACTCTAAAGGAGGATATTCTTCGGGAGATTCCACTTGTTCCCCTGTTTCCGGGTCGATCGTAAAACCAGTAATCAAAAGCAATGCTAAGTCCTCTTCCGCATTACCAGTAAATACCACCTCTGCCATTCTCAACTTTCCGTCGTGAGTTTCCACTAAAACCTGTTCGACTTCATCTTCTTCATAGAAATAATCTTCATCGGCAATATCTTCGACAACGTGATAGTTAGTGACAATTACGTCAGGCGATACAAAAAAGCCGCTCCCTGAAGAAATTTCTTCTCCTGTATCCCAATCCATGACATAAACTGAAACTACGGAAGGCAAGACTTGCTCGACTACATCCGAAAAACTTCCTGCCTGAGTTTTGAACTCTTTCAACTGCTGTTGCAAAGCTTTTTGGTCGGCCTGCATTTTGCGATAAAGTTGCTGAACTTTTGCCAATTCTAGTTTTAATTGAGTTCCCGGAGCGCTCATATTTTGCCTTTCCCTTAAATAGGTTGCTGATTTATTTGGGATGTTTGATTGTAGATTTTTGACGGGTATGCTGATAATTGATCGCATTTTTTTTAACCTAATCGGGGATTTTTTTACCTAAAATTCCCATCTAAAATCTACAACCAGAATACTCTCGTAGCTATTTTTCAAAACCATCGCCCTTATTGTTTGATACAAAGGCGATTTTTTGGTCTAAAACTTCCCGATGTCGGCTTTACGAACCGCGCTGAACTTCGATAAAAATTTCCTCCAAAATCACGCTGGCTCCCTGTTCCCGCAAGCGGTGAGCCAGGTCAATTCCCAGCAGTTCAGCAGTCTCGGCGGCGCCAGAAACAGTATCTTTCACGAACCGCTTGCCGTCTAAACTAGATACCATTCCGGTTAAAGTCAATTGACCGTTTTCTATTTTGGTATTGACGCCGATCGGCACTTGACAGCCGCCTTCTAATTCCCGCAGAAATGCGCGTTCGGCATAACATCTCTGGGCGGTTTCAGGATGTTCTAGAGCTTTAATCACTGCCATAATTTCTGTATCTCCGGCGCGGCATTCGATGCCCAAAGCACCTTGTCCGACGGCGTGAAGGGAGATTTCGGGAGGGATAATTTGGTGGATGCGATCGCCCATTCCCAATCTTTCCAATCCCGCCACTGCTAAAATAATCGCGTCGTAACCGCCATCATCTAATTTAGCGAGTCGAGTATTGAGATTGCCGCGAATATCTTTAAATTCAAAATGAGGGAAATGGTGCCGCAGTTGAGCCAGCCTGCGGAGGGAAGAAGTACCGATTACAGCACCTTCTGGGAGAGTGTCTAGTTGCTTGTCTTTGTGCTTGGAGTGAACTACCAGGGCGTCAGCGGGATTTTCCCGTTCGGTGACGCATCCTAAAATTAAACCTTCGGGCAAATTGGTAGGCAAATCTTTGAGGGAATGAACGGCAAAGTCCGTTTCATTGTTAATCATTCCCGTTTCTAATTCTTTGGTGAAAAGTCCTTTGTCGCCAATTTTAGCGAGGGCGACATCAAGAATTATGTCCCCTTGGGTGGACATGGTGTGGATTTCAAAAGTGTGTTCCGGGAAGTGTTTCTGTAGCTCTTCTTGCACCCAGTAGGTTTGCACGAGAGCGAGTTGGCTTTTGCGGGAACCGATGCGGACGGTTCGGGAGGGGGCGGATGTGGTTGGGGACATAAGATCGATCGGAGGATAGCTTGAAATCAGCCAATATATTCACCTGATCTAGCGTACCGCAGGTGGTGACTTTAATTGCTAGTTGAGATAATTCAGGCAATAAAATAGAAATACCAGATTTTGACACCAGTAGCTGTGAGTCTTGATGATGTTTCCCATCCAGCATTGGGCGTCGCTTGCACTCTCGGGCGACATTCCGAAGCAAAGACTACCGACGATGTACGATCGACCTAGGGTCGATCCGGCCGCCTGCTGGTTGGCTTGAGGAGTTAGCTCAGCAGCAGCGAGAAAGAATTAGCTCAAAGGTTGGAGGATTTGGGGATAGAAATGTAGTTGCGAGGGTTGAAGGTCGATCGTCATTGCGATCGTATTTATTTGTAGCAGCTTCGTTGACCGCAGGGCGATCGAACTTTTAGCCCTCAGCTACGGCAATTAATAACTGAACTTTACTTTAATAGTATCTATATAAATCAATACCGTGCTTCCTCCCTTAGCCTAATGACTGTTGCACTCATTGGCTCGCCCTTGACATTAATGGAGTTTCGGAAT